>NZ_LJFZ01000022.1:0-128040 GCF_001420875.1 Frankia sp. AvcI1
GCGTAAGCTAAGCTATTCACCTCTGGCTTACACGGAAATCGTGACAGGCTCAGGTTCTGGGCGACGTGCCGGTGGAGCTCGTCCGTGACCTGGAGTGGGCCGCCAGCATCTCGGAGGTACTCGGTTCAGGGCTGAGAGGAAACCCCCGTCAGCTGAAGCGATTTCTCAACAACCTGCTTCTGAAGCATCGGAGCGCGAAGCGCCGGGGTGTCACGCTTCAGCTGCCGGTACTGGCCAAGCTCATGGCGTTGGAGGAACAGCACGTCAGCGACTTCCAGCGTCTCTACGCCTGGCAACTCACCGCGCCAGGCCCGATTCCCGAACTCGCGGCGGCGGAATCGGTCAACGCGCCGCCGGCGGATGCCGCCGGAGAGGACCCAGATGAGGAGCACACGGCTGGATCGGGAGAGGGCGGGCAGTCTGACCGGGTCCCCAGTGCTCGAAGGTCCCCAGGGGGTCGAACTCGGCGGCCGACAGACGACCAACCCGAGATCGCCGAGGAAGTGCGGAACTGGGCGGGCAAGTCGCACATCACCGCCTGGCTGCGGCTGGACCCGCCGCTCCGGGAGATAGACCTACGCCCCTACTTCACCTACTCGCGCGACAGGCTGACGCTCGGCGTCGCCGTCACACGGCTACCCCCGCGGTTGCAGGAGCTGCTGAGCAAGGTTCAGTCGGAGGTCGCGGGGGCTCGACGGGGCGCCTGCGGCGAGATCGCGACGCTCCCCGCCGGAGATCGCCTTCACTTGGTGGAGGCCCTGGTCGAAATGCTCATACGGCGGGCAGACAGTCCCGCGTTCGTCGCGGCCCTCGAACTCGCCGAACGCGCCCCCGACACCGTGCGACCCGTCTGCGAGGCCCTGATGCGCATCCCGCCGGCGGCGATCCCGGTGCACCACGCAGGGAAGGCTGCCCGGCTGCCCGGCGACAATCCCGCGGTGGCCTCCCTCCTCGAACGTTGGGAGAACAGCACCGCTCCCGGACTGGCAACCNTCATCCGGCGGGCACGTGAGATGNGCCAACTCTCGGGCAGACGCTGATGGGAACCTCGACCGACCGCACGGCGGGCAGCGGCGGCGCCTGGACTCCCCTCAAACACGCCACCGCGTCCTACACACGAGGACTCGCCACCGGTTCGCCGAACNCCCCGACCTTCGCCCGGCGGGTACTCGCCCGCCACGTCCCGGTGNTGGGCGGCCCAGGTGCTGCCGCCAGTGCCAGGGCCGGTAGCACAGGGGTCCAGCGGCTCGGCGCGCTGCTCGCCGGCGTCGGCGGCGAGGGCCTCGAAAGCACCCTGGGCTCTTTCGGATTGTCCGCGCTTATCGGCCGGACACGCTTCGACGTCCTCGACGAGATGATCACTTTCGTCGCCGGGGATGGGGACGACCTCGACTCGCAGGCCGCCCGGGACGCCGTGTGCGACGTCCTGGAGGAGGTGTTCGGTGACGCCGACACCTGGGCCGACCTGACCAGCACGGCCGACGCGACGGTCACCCGGGAGACCCTGGCCGCCCTGCTGGAGTCGTTTCTGGCTCACTACATCTACAACCGGGTTCCGGTCATCGCCGAACGGCTCACCCGCATCTCCGACCCCCACGCCGTGCGCCGGGCGGACGAGGAGATGCGTCAGATCATCCAGACTATGGTCTCGCTCCGGCTTCCCGACGACCCGTTCGCGGTGGACTGGTCGGGTCGTCAGGGGCGGCAGATCGCGGACGACGCCCTCCGCGCGACGTACGAGGCCATCCAAGGGCTGGACGGAGACCAGCAGTGACCGACTATCTGGTGCGAAGCGACCTCACCACGCCCGCTGCGGAGCCTGACGATGTCCGGCTTCTGGACTGGTCGCCGGGCCAGACCGCGGCCACGATCCAAACCGGCGATGCTGGGCCCGAGTTCTTCGCCGGCTGGCGACCGCCCCGCCCGGCCGCCGACCTGATGGTTCTCGGAGCGGCGGTCTATTGCGCGGACAAGACCACCTTGCGACGTGGCACGGTCGACTCTTGGACCAGGGACATCACCCTACGGCTCCCCGTGGGCGATACCGCCAGCTGGCAGCGCGCCGACTTCGAGACACCCCTGCGCTTCCTGACCGGCGACCGCTGGCAGCTCCGGCCTTACCACGCCGCTCGACACCCCTTGACCCAGGTCAGCGATGTTCCCCAAGTCAAGGGAGTGGTCGGACTTGGTGTCGACGGCGTGTGCCTGTTCTCCGGAGGGCTCGACTCGTTGAGCGGCCTTATCGACCTCCTGGAAGCCGACCCCGGTCGGCGTCTGTGCCTGGTGTCCCACCACGAAGGCGGGCGGGCGTCCACCGCCCAGCAGCACCTGCTCGACGCCCTCCGCAGCCATTACGGCGCTGAACGCATCATGTCCCGCCGCCTCTACCTGCGACCCGCCCCAGCGAACGGCCAGCAGGCCCACCCACTTCCCGGGCCGCGTGAGAACACCACCCGGTCGCGATCCCTGCTCTTCCTGGCCNCCGCGTTGACCCTCGCCGCGGCAGAAGGCGCCGACGTGCCGGTTTACCTCCCCGAGAACGGGTTCATCGGCCTCAATGTCCCGCTGACCCGAGCCCGCGTCGGCAGCGCGAGCACCCGTACGACACACCCGCACTTCCTGCGACGGCTCGCGGAGGCCACCACGGCGATCGGAGTCTCGAACCCCATCGTCAATCCATACCGCCTGTCGACCAAGGGCGAGATTCTCGCAAGGTCGGCCAACAGCACGCTACTGCAACGCCTCGCCCCGCTCAGCGTCTCCTGCTCCCACCCCGAAACCGCACGCTATGTTGGNCGCAAGCAAGGCAACTGNGGATACTGCTTCCCTTGCCTCATCCGCCGCGCCTCCCTCGCGCACGTCGGCTGGGACGACGAGAAGTACGCCTACGACGTGTTCGATAACGACGACCTGGCAAGGCTGCTCCGTCGCCGCAGCCGACGCGGCGCGGACCTGCGAGCCGTCGTCAGCGCAGCGGTCACCGACAGCCCGGACCGCGACGTCCTGCGCAATGGCCCACTCCCGTTCGGTGAACGCGCCGCCTTCACCGGCGTCTGGCGGCGCGGACTCGCGGAACTCCGAGCCTGGCTCACCAGCCGAACGGGCACCGACCTCACCGACCTGATGCAGGCCGCACCATGACACCGGCCACGCTTACTGACACGCACTGTCACATCGACGCGTACGACGATCCCCTCGCCGTTCTCGACGAGGCCCGCGCCGCGGGAGTACACGTCGTCGCCGTGACCGAGGACCCCGGCAAGCATCGCCTGCTCCGTGCGCGTCTCGGNCGCCGCGCCGGCGTCGAGGTGGCACTCGGTCTGCACCCCCTCCGTGTTGGCGCAGCGAGTCCTCACGAGTTGACCCGGTTTCTGCGGCTTCTACCTCAGTCGACGTGGATCGGTGAGATCGGGCTGGATTTCTCCCGCGTCGGCGCACAGACCCNCCACCAGCAACTCCGCGCCTTCGAGACAATCCTGGCAATCCCAGAACTGCGGACGCGGCCGGTCACCGTCCACAGCCGGGGTGCCGAACGCGAAACCATCGCCCGCCTCACACAGGCCGGAGTGCCAGCTATTCTCCACTGGTACACCGGACCGCTCGCGGCCATCGACGACGCACTCGCCGCAGGACTGTTCTTCTCCATCAATCCTGCGATGATACGGACAAAGAAGGGTGCAGCGCTCCTCCGAAATATNCCGCGGGACCGGGTGCTCCTGGAGACCGACGGCCCTTTCGCCCGCCACGGCGGGCGGCCCGCCCATCCCGCTGACCTCGTGGGCACACTGAAGCTTCTTGCATCCCTCTGGGAAACATCGGCAGCCGAGACACAAACAACGATCTCGGACAATCTTCGTCGACTGCCCGGAGCCCCCGCTTCCTGAGACAAGCGCACATCCNCACACAGCGTTGAAGGCACGTTAGTCGGTGCCTGCTCGTAGCCTTGGCTACGAGTCCGCCGTGCGGTCCTCTTGCGTCGAGTTCGCCCGCTGGTCATCGATGATCCGGTTCATGAGCTCCACCGTCGACAGGTACAACCAGAATACCCAGTCCAGATAGAAGTCGTCGTAATCACGTTTCTGCTTTGCGTCTTGGTGGCGAATATGGAAGTTGTTGGCGATGTCGAACAAGGCGCCACGGTCGGACTTCGCCAGCACCTCTCGCAGTATCCCGTGACGACGCTCCTCGATCACCAGCGCCAGAGCTGCAACCGCGGAGCNCCTCTGGTGCCGCCCGGCCCCACGGCCGCNAAACAGCGAGATCGCGTGCCGAACCTGGTCGTCCTGCTCGCTTGTCTCTCGGGCAAGNAGCGATCGCACAAGTTCCGAACGTTCGTCGTCGGTCACATCGACGAGTCGACCAACGTCGGCACCTTCATCCGCAAGGCGGTAGCGGATGTCACTTCGACGAAGGAGACTGTTTACTCGCCAACGGTACACCGTGCGGCCGGACGCGAGATCGAACTCGCTATGGTGCCACCCGCACTCGCCGAACGAGTGATGCCGTCGTTGCCGCGGCCGTGCTACAAAATCATGCAGGACCTCGATCATCTGGAAGAGGTTCTCTCGGTCCGTAGCCAGCATCTCCGGGTCGATGGGCCATGTAGTCTCCCCGCCAAACGCGTCTTCAATCAAGTATGCGGGAGACGGGTCATACTGATCGTCGACGCAGTCCTTACCGAATCGCCGCTCGAAGTAGCCCGCGACTTCGAGCTCACGGACGAGATCTACATACTGGCGAGCCAGTGCGTTCATGCTCAAGCTCACCGGCCCACGTCGCCCTCGCGCCCGCTCTCGCCAATAGGGCTCCCGGGGAGGTGGATCTTCGTGGAGGCTTTCGGCATTGACCATGAGCTCGCGCAGGAAGAGCTGCTTTCTCGTGAAAATCTGCCCTTGACGTGGGCCGGATGATCCGAATCCGTAACCCGGTTCGGTTACTTCCCGGAAATCGACGACGGGGCCTCCTGCATAGCCGTGAACAAACGCATCTTCCAGCAGCAGCTCGCATCGGTCGTTCCAGTCGCTCATATCGCGCCTGTTCAAGAGCTCGGCAGATTCTGCTACGAACAGCGCTCGGGGCCAGACCAACTGGTAGTCAGGCTCGGCAAAACGGGCGGTCACCACACCATCATCCCGTACCGTCACGGCGATCGCGCTACTGNCCCGGCCGGCACACCCCTGCTGGTAAGGAGAAGCCGCGGAACGGCACGGACGTAGACGACCATGCCGACGACCTCGACGAGGGTGTGTATGACCACGGCCACCGAGGCCCCCGCCCTCGGACCGCTCCCGCACGCCGCTCTGGCCTCCGTGCCGGTGACGCTAGCGATGCCCGCCTGCGCCGCGTGCTGCGCGCTGCCGCTGTTGGTCGGCGCAGGGATACTTACGGCCGGATTCGCCGCCGCGGTCAACCAGATCCTGATCGCCGCCGCGATCGCGCCGGCCGTCCTCGCGGTTGTCCTGGTGGCATGTCGCCAGCGTCGCAAGGCTGCCGCACACGCCACGCCTGGGGGTCCTGCGACTGCGGCGGAGGATGCGCCTGCTGACACCAAGGCAGGACGGGTCACCGCCCTCGCCGCACTGACCGTGGTCGCCAGGNACAGGCGAGTGGCGAGACGGCCTCCTTGCCATCCGCCTGGCCGCTGTCCGGCGGCCTTCATGCGTCCGCGGCCCGCGAGCAGTACAGCGAGGCCGGCGGGAGTCGAGGTATGACGCCATCGAGAACGCCTGCGGAAACAGCAGCGCCGAGCCGAAGCCCTGGACAAGGCGCGCGACGACGAGAATGTTCTGGTTCACCGCGAGGCCGCAGGCGGTCGAGGCAACGGTGAAGATGTTCACTGACAGCGGCGAACAACCAGTGTTGTCGGCCCTTGGCCGGTTGTCAGGCAGGAGACATGGGGCCTAACGCGTGCGGCACCTCGTCCCATGCGGTGCTCACAGCCGGTTTTGTGGGTCCGGGGCGGCAGGGTGGAAGCGGCGCAGCCGCAGGGAGTTGGTGACGACGAACACGGAGCTGAACGCCATCGCGGCTCCGGCGATGAGCGGGGAGAGNAGGCCGAGGGCGGCCACCGGGATCAGCACGACGTTGTAGGCGAAGGCCCAGAACAGGTTGCCTTTGATCGTGCGCAGCGTCCGGCGGGACAGTCGGATCGCGTCGGCGGCGGCGGTGAGGTCCCCGCGGACGAGGGTGATGTCGGAGGCTTCGATCGCCGCGTCGGTGCCGGTGCCCATGGACAGGCCCAGATCGGCCGCGGNCAGCGCGGCGGCGTCGTTCACCCCGTCGCCCNCCATTGCCACCACCTTGCCTTGACGCTGCAGGGCGGCCACGGCGTCGACCTTCTGCTCCGGCAACACCTCGGCGATCACGTCTGCCTCGTCGATGCCGACGGAGGCGGCCACCGCGGTGGCCGCGGATCGGTTGTCCCCAGTGAGCAGGACTGGGCGTAGGCCCAGGTCACGCAGCTGCGTGACAGCGGCGGTACTCGTGGGCTTGACGGTGTCGGCGACCACGAGGACGCCTCGGACCTGGCCGTCCCAGCCGACGAGGACGGCGGTGCGGCCCGCTGCCTCGGCGGTGTCCTTCGCTGCCTGCAGTGTGGCGTCAGGGGACAGGCCCCAGTCGGACAACAGTGCGGCACGACCGATCGAGACCGCATGCGTGAGATCGCCGAGGGTGATGGTGCCGGTGACGCCGAGGCCTGCGGTGGCGCTGAACTCGCCGACCGGTGGAAGGGTCCCGAATTTTTCGACCGCGGNGGCGGCGATGGCCGCTGCGATGGGATGTTCACTGGCGGACTCGAGGGCGCCGGCGAGAAGCAGCACCTCGTCTGGGTCGATACTGGTCGCCGCGTGCACGGCNTGCAGGCTCATCCGGCCGGAGGTGACGGTGCCGGTCTTGTCCAGCACGATGGTGTCGACGCGGCGGGTGGACTCCAGTACCTCCGGGCCCTTGATCAGCAGTCCGAGTTGCGCGCCCCGTCCGGTACCGACCAGCAGCGCGGTCGGGGTGGCCAGGCCCAACGCGCACGGGCAGGCGATGATCAGCACGGCGACGGCGGCGGTGAAGGCGTGGACGCCACCGTGGCCGGTGGCCAGGGTGGCGAGCAGTGTCCCGACGGCCAAGATCAGGACGGCCGGTACGAAGACGGTGGAGATTCTGTCCGCGAGCCGCTGCACTGGCGCTTTCCCGGACTGGGCGTCGAGGACGAGGCGGGCTATCTGTGCCAGCCGGGTGTCCGTGCCAACCCGGGTCGCGCGGACGATCAGTCGTCCCCCGGNGTTGACGGTCGCGCCGGTCACCGGATCGCCCGCGCTCACCTCGACCGGCACGGACTCGCCGGTGAGCAGACTCTCGTCGATCGCCGATGATCCCTCGACGACGACACCATCGGTGGCGATCTTCTCTCCGGGTCGGACCAGGAACGTGTCACCGGGCTGCAGCTGCTCGACCGGGATGCGGGCCTCGACCCCGCCGCGCAGGACCGTGACGTCCTTGGCGCCGAGGTCCAGCAGCGCGCGCAGCGCGGCGCCCGAGCGGCGCTTGGCACGGGCCTCCAGATAGCGGCCGGCGAGCAGGAAGACCACGACGGCGGAGGCGACCTCAAGATAGATGTCACTGGCGCCGTCGCCCGCGCTGGCGGTGAGGTCAAAGTGCATCCGCATCCCGGTCATGCCCGCGTCGCCGACGAACAGCGCGTACAGCGACCAGCCGAACGCGGCCAGGGTGCCCATCGAGACCAGGGTGTCCATCGTCGCCGCGCGGTGTCGCAGATTCGTGAACGCGGCGCGGTGGAATGGCCAGCCACCCCATACGACCACCGGGCTGGCCAGGGTGAGGGACAGCCACTGCCAGTTGTCGAACTGCGCGCCCGGCACCATCGCCAGGACCNGTACCGGCAGGGTCAGGATCGCCGAGATCAGCAGCCGTTGCTGCAATGATGCCGACGGATGAGCGCCTTCGTCCTGGGGTGGGCCCGCTGGTGGTGTGGTGTCGCGGGTGGGTTGCGGGGGTAGTCGGGCGGTGTAGCCGGTGGCTTCCACCGTAGCCACCAGATCCCCGGGGCCGAGCATGGCCGGGTCGTAGTGGATGGTCGCCGTCTCGGTGGCGTAGTTGACCGTGGNAGCGACACCGTCGAGCCGGTTGAGCTTCTTCTCGATCCGCGCCGCGCAGGAGGAGCACGTCATCCCACCGACGGCCAGGTCGATGGCCACGGCCGGCGTGGCCGCCCGGGGCTGTCTGATGGTGAGGTCGCTGCCGGCCATGCGTGGCTCCTCCTGCGATGGTTGCCGCGCGCCTGCTCAGGACGGGAAGTCCGGACAGCCGCCGTGGGGGACGGGGGCGGTCAGACGTCGACGAGCGTGTAGCCGGCCGCGTCGACCGCGCCGCGGATCTCNTCGTCGCCGAATCCGTCGCCGGTCACCGTGACGCGACCGCTCGCGAGGTCGACGTCCACGGCCTCCACACCGTCGATCCTGCCGACTTCGCCGCTGACCGAACTCACACAATGTCCGCAGGTCATTCCAGTGACGGTGTAGGTCATCACTGCCATCTCCGCTGTCCTCTCACGTGAACCGCTTACTCACCAGATGCGCCCCGACGTCCGATGCGGTCCCGATCGCACCTGCAGGGCGCTGTCATCACCACCACCATACCCCAGGGGGGTACCACCTGCTAGGGAGCGTCATCGGGTCAACGCGGTCAACTGGGGCGCCCGGTCCCGCGGGTGCCGCAGCGGTGTGAAGGACGACCGGGATGATCANGCCGTCACGGAGAAGCCGTGGCGCGGGGCCGCCGTGGTGGGTGGCACTCTGGGCGTCGCGCGNACGGCCGCGCATCCCGACATCACGGTGAACGCCCAGGAGCAGGTCGACGAGGGGTTCTGNCTGACCGGACGGAACGCCGGGCCCGCCCTCGCGGACCAGGACTTCTCATCCAGGTCGTGCTTCCCACAGGTTGGACCGCGTTCAAGGCACTGCGGACCGCCTGGGAAAGGTGAACATCGGGTCGCCAGAACAGTTCGGCGGGAAGGCTAGCCGCGGTATGAGCCGATCGGCACGAGTCCCATGAAGGCTGCGCCGTGGATGCCGGCCGCTCGAAGCAGCCCCCGCTCGTTTCGCAGCCAGCCCGGGAGGCTTCCTGGTGCCCTGGCCGGGCGTCGTTAGTCGGGGGGTTTCAGTCCGGCGAGGGTGACGGTGACGAGTCGGTGGACCGCGGCTGCCGAGGGCAGGTTGCCGGCGGCGGTAAGGGCGTGCAGGCAGTAGCTCGCGAGCTCGTCGGGGACGACGTCGTCGCGGAGGTCGCCGGTTTTCGCGCCGTCGGTCAGCAGGTCCCGGATGAGGTCGTGCAGGTGCTGCTGGGCTCGGATGACGTGACCGCCTCGATGCAGGAGCGCGGCGAGTTCGGTGTCGTGGCGCTCGTGGGCGATGAGCGCCCAGGCGTGCAGGACCGCTTCCAGCCGCTTCCCGGGCGCGGNGTGATCCCGGATGTGAGCGAGGTGCTCGAGGTGGCTGGTGATGTGGCGTTCGTGCCAGGCCANCAGGATCGCCTCGACGTCGGGGAAGTACTTGTACAGCGTCGCGCGTCCGATGCCGGCCCGTTCGGCGATCGCCGACATCGTCACCGAGGACAGTCCGCGTTCGGCTACCAGGGCCGCGGTGGTGTCCAGGACCGCGTCGCACACCGCGCGCCGGTGCGCCTCGATCGTGTCGCTCCAGATCCTGGGCACGCCCCATAGCGTACGCGGCGACGATGGCCGACAACATGACTCGACATCGACATAGTGTCTCGTAAACTGNGGTGGTCATCAGCAGACCCGTGATCGCAGCACAGAGGACGACTCATGGNCGACCTGCCCTTTCATCCCGACCGCGACAACGACCCCGGGGCGGCGTCGCCGCGTGGCTCGACCGGCCGCAAACCTCGATGGAAGTCCGTGACCGTGGTCGTCCTCGCGGTCGCCGTGGTGGCGCTGTTCGTCGTCCTGCATCTGACCGGCGTCGTCGGTCCCGCCGAGCATTAGACCCGGGACGCAGGCATATGAGCAGGGGAGCCCGCAGATGATCGAGGCGATCGGCCTCAGTAAGCGCTACGGCGCCACCTGGGCGGTCGAGGACCTGTCGTTCACCGTGCCGCCNGGTGCGGTGACGGGGTTTCTGGGCCCGAACGGAGCCGGGAAATCGACGACGATGCGCATGATCCTGGGTCTCGACGCACCGACGTCGGGCTCGGTCACCGTCCACGGCCGGCCCTACGTCGGATACCGCCGTCCGCTGTTCGAGGTCGGGGCGCTGCTCGACGCCCGAGCGGTACACGGGGGGCGCAGCGCCTACAACCACCTCTTGTGCCTCGCGCTCAGCAACGGCATCGNCCGGGCCCGGGTGAACACCGTCCTCGACCAGGTGGGACTGCGCGGCGTCGCCCATCGGCGCTGCGGTGGCTTCTCCCTCGGCATGTCCCAACGCCTGGGCATCGCNGCCGCGCTGCTCGGTGACCCGCGGGTNCTCATGTTCGACGAACCGGTCAACGGCCTGGATCCCGAAGGCGTCGTGTGGATACGCACCCTGCTGCGGGCGTTGGCCGCCGAGGGCCGCACCGTTCTGCTCTCCAGCCATCTGATGAGCGAGATGGCCCTCACCGCCGACCGGCTGATCATCATCGGGCGAGGGCGTCTGATCGCCCAGACGACGGTCGCGGAGTTCCTCCGCGGCGGCTCGGACAGCTACCTGCGGGTCCGCTCGCCCCAGGCCGACGCCCTCGCGACGCTACTNGAAGCCCAGGGCATCGGCGTCACCCGGCAGGACGATCACACACTGCGCATCACCGGCGCCGACGGTGNCACGGTGGGTGAGCTTGCCCGGGTGNACGGGTTCGCGCTGCAGGAACTTTCGGCGCACCAGGCATCCCTGGAACAGCGATACATCGAACTCACCGGCGACGCTGTCGACTACCGCACGGTCGAGGGCACCCGCGTCCCGGCCCCGAACTGAGGCCGGACATGGTCACCCTCGCACCCCCACCGCCATCCCCCCGCCCCCTGGCGGGTATCCCCGATATCGCACGGTCGGAGTTCCGCAAACTCCGCTCGGTCCGCTCGACCTTCTGGACGCTCTTCGCCGCCGTGACCTCCAACGTCGTGATCGCGGCCTTCGNCGCGATCTTGCTGCCTGGACAGCTCGGCGCCCACGAGAAAGCCACCGTCGACGCGGTCCGGCTCAGCCTCGCCGGCCTGCACCTCGCCCAGATCGCCTTCGGTGTCCTGGGAGTGCTCGTCATCACCAGCGAATACGGCACGGGCATGATCCACGCGACCGTCAGCGCCGTGCCCCGGCGCCGGACGCTGCTCGCGTCGAAGGCCATGGTGTTCACCGGGACCGCCCTCATCGTCGGGATCACCGCGAGCTTCGCCGCCTACTTCACCTTTCAGGCGTTCCTGTCCGACGACAGCCTGCGATCCTCCCTCGCCGATCCCGGAGTAGTCCGAGCCGTGGCCGGAGGCGGCCTGTTCCTGACGGTCCTGGGACTGCTCGGCNTCGGCCTCGGCGCGATCATCCGGGTCAGCGCCGGCGCAATCGCCGCGCTGTTCAGCCTGCTGTTCCTCCCCCCGATCCTGCTGGACCTCCTGCCCCACTCCTGGCAGACCGACATCGGTCCCTACATCCCCATGAACGCCGGCGGCCAGATCTACCTTCTGCATCACGACGACGGCAACCTCGGAGCCTGGACCGGCTTCGGCGTGTTCAGCCTCTACGCCGCCCTCGCCCTCACTGCCGGATTTATCCTGATCAACCACCGCGACACCTAGACCACGGACCGACCCCAATCCCGGCCGCCCGCAGCGCCGCACCGATCACCCGGCCCAAGGTGAGGAGACGGTATGACCACCAGCCTGACCTGCAAACACTGCGACACAACCATCAGTGCCAACGACGAAGAGGACCTCGTCGCCCAGGTACAAACCCACGTCCAGGACCACGCCGCCGCCCACGGCCGCGTCCACACCGTGTCCCGCAACCATGTCCTCGCCCGCCTCCACCGCCACAATCCCGACGAAGAACCGCCATCAGCCTGAGACCAGCACCAGAAACCCGGGCCCGGGTGAGGCCGGGCCGCTGACCGCTGCGATCGGGCGGACCGCACCACCTGGTCCGATGGTCGAGGTTGCGCGGGCTAGTCCGACCGCCTACTGACGCTGGNCGGCGGCGATTGCGCCGGTCAGGAAGAGCACTGCTCCGGCGGGGTAACCGGCGACGAGGTCGACGAGGCTCGACGGCTGGCCCCCGAACGCTCCCCAGTGAGCCAGAAGGTGGACGAGTGCGACGAGCACGCCGGCGGCCATCAGGATCTGGCCAGCATGGAGTATCCGCCGCTTCCTTCGGTAGCGCTGACGGCGTTCCGCGGCCTTCTTCTCCATCGGCGTCAGCGCCGGCTGATGTGCATCGGCGCGCGGCGGCTTTCCGGCACCACCAGAATTGATCTTGTCGGACATAGTCGCCATCCGATACGCGCGAAGGGAACATAAGCGGCAGAAAGTGAGAGCGCGGTTAAGGTCGGACGGAGGTGGGCCGCCCGAGCGAATCTACTGTCTCTCATAGTACTATTGATCGTAGTGGAGTGGGGAACTTGATGCGCTCTGGTTCGCGTGGGGTGGACGCCGCGCCGCTGGACGGCGGTTATGAGGCGGTGAGCAGTATCGCCGCGGTAGCGGGCGCCTCCGATGGGAGGCAGCCGAAGGCCGGCGGTGTGCATCCGGAGCAGGACCTGGGGCGCAGCCTCACGCCGGGCCGGGCGGGTTCNCGTCCTGGCGGCGTTCGCCGGCGTCGGCATTCTGGTCGAGAGCCTCGCGCAGGAGCCGTGCTTCCTCGGGCGGCATGTGCTCGACGAAATGCATCAGGGTCATTGCCCGGTTGGTGCTNCCGGCCAGCGCCTCACTCATGACCTCCGCGCTGTGTACCTCCCGTGAGCGCACGGCTTCATAGAGGTACGCTCGGCCGTCTCGGCGACGACGCAGCCATCCCTTCCGGTGGAGGTTGTCCATGACGGTCATCACCGTCGTGTAGGCGATGCGTCGCTGCTCGAGCAACTCCTCATACACACCGCGGACCGTCCGCGGNTCGCCCGCGGACCACATCCGGTCCATCACGACAGCTTCAAGATCACCGAGTTCGCGCACGCCGGTCGCCTCCCCATCCCCTGCCAACGGGTCGCCGACCCTGCCGCGNAGGCTCACGGTCCTCGGGCCNCTGTTTCGTGTGCTCGCCCCGCGCCGGGACAGCTACTACGACCACCGATCGTAGTTGATGGGCTGGTTCGCGCGGTATGGGTCGTAGTGGCGGGCGGGCGACCGCACGGCGAGGGCGGCCACTCCGAGGAGCGCCCAGCCGGCGGCGATGTCGATCAGGTAGTGGTTCGCGGTGGCCATGACCACGCGGCGGTCAGGACCGGGTAGAGGCCACCGAGGATGCGGGCCCAGGCTCGTTGAGCGTGCCGGGCCAGGTGCCATCCTCTCCACAGTGACCACGCCGCGTGCAACGAGGGCATGGNGGCGAACTGGTTGGTNGCGCTGTCCATGCCGCCGGGGGCGGCGCTGACGTCGCCGCTCCACCAACCCCAGGCGTGGAAGACGGCGAGGGTGTCGTGGAAGCCGGCGCCGGCAGCAGGCGGGGCGGTGGGTAGGAGCACGAAGCCGACGAGACCGAACAATGTGGTGAGGGCAAGCATGCTCCGGGCCGCGCGGTAGCGGGTGGGACGGCCGCGGCGCAGCCAGATGAGTACGGCGGGCGTGATGAGGAAATCGAGGGNGCTCAGGCGCCGGGGGGCGCGACCGCGGGNATCGGGCAATAGGCGGCGTGGGCAATGACGGCCATCGGGCCGGCCGCGACGACGAGGGGTATGAGCAGCAGCAACACGATGACCGTGGCGCCGAGAGCGGTGCGCGTCGCGCCGAGCGGGTTCGCAGGCCGTAGGAGGCGGCGGACGCGTTCCAACGCGGTCGGGCCGCCTGCGGCCAGACTGGCTTCGGGGTGGCCTGCACCGGCGAGGGCGGCGAGCGCGGCGGCGATGGAGCGTCGTTCGTGGTGGCGGCATGCGGCGTCGTCCGCGGCCAGCTCGAGGAGTCGCGCGATCTCGGCGCGCGCCGCGATGAACAGGGGGATGCGCGGGAAGGCGCGGGCGAAGGTGTCGGCACCGGCCAGGATGAGGTGGTGTCGTNCGGCCAGGTGCGCCCGCTCGTGGGCGAGAACGGCCCGCAGCTGCTCGGCGGTGAGCGTCTCGACCGCCGCGGTGGTGAGGACCACCCGGCGGGCGCGGCCGGGTAGGCAGTAGACCGCGGCCGTGGGGNGGGNGAGGACGACCGCGTCGAGGGCGGGAGCGGGTCGAGCGACGACGGCGAGTTTCCGGGCGTGCCGGCGGCGTTCGCGCCCNGCGCGGGCGAGGNCGGAGGTGGCGCAGAAGCCAACACGGAGCAGGAGAATCGTGGTCAGGGTCAATCCGGCGCCCGCGATGCCGGCGCCACCGGGGGTGGCGTACGAGGCCTGCAGGGACATGATGCAGGCGCGAAGCAGCGCGGCGAGGTTGGCGCTCAGACGCGGGCTGGGTAGGGCCAGCGCCAACCCGGCGAGCGCGGCGGCGGCGAGCACGGACATGGACAACGCCTGCCATAGACAGATCCCCAGCCGTGGCGCGCGGTCGGCCCAGGACGCGCCGCGCAGCAACCGGGGTGAGGTGACGGCGAGCACCGTCGCATAGGCCAGCAGGGCGACGGCGACCGTCATGCCATATCCCTCATGGCAAGTCCTCGTACACCATCTGGACGTTCCGAGGTTCCTGCGTAGACCACGGCCTGTCCATGACCGCGGCTTCCAGGTCACCTGCTCCGCGCATGGTCACCGCCTCCCTCTGCCGGCGGCAGACCTGTACGAGATGTGCGGTCCCCGCAGCCGAGTGGGGCTGCCGGACGGCTGCGGCGATGTGGCGATGGTAGACCCTCGCCCGCAAGGTCTGGTTCGCCGCCGCACGTTGCTTCGACCTGCCGTAGAAGCCATGTCAACTATAAGGCATAGTAGATATCGACGTGGGCCCGGTGGAGCATCAGCGGGCGACTGATCATCAGCCGTGGTTGCCGCTGTGGGNCTGCGGGTGGTCGACTCGGACTGAGGAGAGGTCAATGGGCGGGCGCGCGACGGAGNAGCCGCGGGCTGGCGGAGCCACGTCCTGGGGCCNGCCGCGGCGGATCGTGCTGATCGTCGGGGTGGGAGTCGCTGTGCTTGCCGTCGCCGTCGCNGTGCCACTGCTGGTGATGGGCCCGGATTCCGGGGGGCGCGGATCGGGCACCGACCAGGCTGATCAGGTCGGTGGCGTCGTGCACGTACACGGTCTGGGGGTCGATCCGGCGGACGGCGCGCTGTACGCCGCGACTCACATGGGACTGTTCCGGATACCCGAACGTGGAGCGGCCGAGCGGGTCGCAGGTCGATTCCAGGACACGATGGGTTTCACGGTACTGGGCGCGCATACCTTCCTCGCCTCCGGGCACCCGGATCTGCGCGAGGAGGCACCGCCGCTCCTCGGCCTGCTGGAGTCCACCGACGCCGGNCAGAACTGGCGGCCGTTGTCCCTGTACGGCAAGGCGGATTTCCACGCCCTCGCCGCTGCCCACGGGAGGGTCTATGGCTACGACGCGACCGGCGGCGCCTTTCTTGTCAGCGTCGACCAAAAGACCTGGGACGCGCGTAGCCGGCTTGCGATGAGGGATTTCGTCGTCAGTCCCACAGACCCGGATGCCGTACTTGCGGTGACGGAGGAGGGTCTCGCCGCGAGCAGGGACGGCGGGCGCAGGTGGCGGCCGGTCGCGGGNGCGCCGCCGCTGGCCGTCCTCGCCTGGCACTCGGATGGAACGGTGTGGGGCGTTGACGACTCCGGTGGGGTGTGGCGGTCCGAGGACCGTGGAGGTACCTGGGCGCGTCGCGGCACCACCTACGGTGAACCCGAAGCCATGACAGCCGCCGGTGGGGCCCTGTACGTGGCCGTCGCCCGGCGCGGCATCCTCGCCAGCCAGGACGGGGGCCTCACCTGGTCCGTTCGCTACAGCGAGGTGGGACCGTGAAGGTCCTTCACCGGGTCATCGGCCTGTTCCTCGCCTTCCTCGCCGCGGCTTTGCTCGCCGGCTGCGGCGGGCGGAGCGACGGGCCGGTGCGGGTGTCGGCAACCGACTCCGGTGGCTTCGCCGGCACCCGCCTCGACCCGTCGATCCCTCGGCCAGCGTTCACTCTCAGCGACACGGCGGGGAGGACGTTCGACTTCCGTACCCGCACGGCTGGCAAGGTCGCGGTGCTGTTCTTCGGCTACACCCGTTGCCCCGACGTCTGCCCGACCACGATGGCCGACCTCGCCGCCGCGCGGGCACTGCTACCGGTGGAGGTCCGCCGCCGGGTCGACGTCGTGTTCGTGACCGAAGATCCCGCGTCGGACACCGCGCCGGTGCTGCGCCGCTNGCTCGATCAGTTCGACCCCACCTTCGTGGGTCTGCGTGNCGGGACCACCGCGACCGGCGCGGTCCTCGACCAGCTCAAGCTACCCAGAACAGTGATCAAGGAAGGCGTGGGCGGAGAGAGCGTCGAGCACTCCGGCGTGGTGTATCTGTNCAGTCCCAAGGACACCACCACAGTGATCCATACGGGTGGAACGACCGCGCAGCAGTACGCCGCCGACCTCACACGCCTCGCCCATGACTCTTCGTCACTAACCGGATAGGAATCGTCGAGTGTCCCGCGACGGACGACCTACGGCGTGAGGTAGCCCGCCGGCCGAGGGACACGGTCTCCTACAAGGGCGCCTGGAAACCGGTTACGAGGCCCTNCATACGGCTGATCAACTCGGCCCACAGGCCGGTGACCTGCAACAGACCGACCAGGACCAGCATCGTTCCGCCGACACGCATGANGGCGGCGGAGTGGCGCCGGATCACCGAGAAGACCAGCGTCGCCCGTTCGAAGGCCATCCCAGCGGCGATGAACGNCAGTCCCAAACCCAGGCTGTAGGCGAAGGAGAGAAGCGCCCCCCGCCCCGCGGTGCCCGTGTTGAAGGACAGGCTGAGCACCGCGGCCAGCGTCGGTCCGATACACGGCGTCCAGCCGATACCGAACAGCACCCCCAGCATGGGCGCGCCGACCAGGCCCGCGGCCGGCCGATAGCGGAATCGCGCCGTCCGGCCTGCCCATGGCAGCCATCCCAGCAACCCGGCGAACATCAACCCAAGGAGGATCGTGAGAACACCAAGGACCTTGCTGATCACTTGCTGGTGGATCAGAAGGAGNCGGCCGGCTCCACCGAACGCGGCTCCGTAACTGACGAAGACCGCCGAGAAGCCTAGGACGAACAGGATTCCGCCTGCCAGCATGNGGCTCCGNCGCCACGACTGGCTTGGCCGCAGACCCGCAGGTCCGGGGGACGTCGTCGTCCGGACGCGGACCGAGGTGGCAGTGTTCACACCTGTCGCGAGGGCCGGCTCGCCCTGTGCGCTCGAGCCCTCGCCACCGACCCTCGGCCCGTCACTGGAAGCAGCCAGGGACGGGCCGGACACCGCATTGGCTGTCCGGCTGACCTCGGCACCGCTGAGCCCCGTGACGTACGAGAGATAGCCGGGAACAAGCGGCAGGCAGCACGGTGAGACGAACGACACCACCCCCGCCGCAAGCGCGATCGGCAAGGCCAACACCAGCGATCCGGAAGTCACCACCGAACCGACATTCGCACCGGCTGCCAGCAGCATCGGCCCACGTCCCTTCCCATCCCGGCACGACCCATCGCGGTCCACGCCGGGACATCTTCGACCGGCCGTAGAACACATCAACTACCGAGCATAGTAGTTCCTCGTGATGGCTGGAGCGCACGCGACCGAGCCGCTCGACGCGCACCGCGACGACCTCGGGGAACGGCTCCGGCCGCTCCCTATGATCTCCCTGGTGGAGAGCTGCTGACCATCACCGAAGTTCCCTCCGCCTGGTCCGGTGGCTGCGCCGGCCGAGGCGCGAGCCGGCCGCCGCGCTCGAGGCGGTGGACGGCGACCGCGCAGCATCCACCGACAACCATCAGCAGCGCCCAGGGAAGGGCGGGCAGCCCAGCGGTCCGGCCGGCGTCGAGGGCGACGCCGGTGAGCAGGTTGCCGGCGGCGATACCGATGCCGGACAGCGTGTTGTACAGGNCGTAGTAGGTACCGATCATGCGGTTGTCGGCGAGCGTGACAATGGTCGTCATCTCGAACGGATACACGATCATCGTTGCGACTGCGAGTAGGACAGCGGCGGCGAGCACGGGGAGCAGCNCCACGGCCTGCGTCAGCAGCGGCTGCGGGGCAACCCGCGATCCTTCCAGCTGGTTACCGTCGGCGGACGCGGCCACGGCGAGCGGCAGGAATGCCAGGCCCATCAGCACCAGTCCGCGGACCATGGCCTCTGCGGGGGTCCAGCGGGCCTTCGCCCAGGCGGTGAGTCGCACCTGGCCGGCGACGGTAAGCAGCCCGGACACGGCGAACAGCAGCATGACCCCGACCTCGCCGCCGGTCAGCCTGCGCACCTCCATCGGCAGGCCCAGGTAGACCTGGAAGGTGAGCACATACGACCCGATCATGGCGAGGGAGAACAGGAGGAACGGCCGGTTCGCCAGCGCCATGCGCCAGGCACGCAGGATGGAGTCCCGCATCCTGTCGTCGGCGGTGGCTTCGGCGGCGAACGGATCGGCCTTCCTCGTGGGCAGGGCCCGCACCTGCAGCACGGTGAGCACCAGGAACAGGCTGGCAGCGATGGCGCAGATCAGTCGGAAGTCGACGGCGAGCAGGGCGAGCCCGAGAAGGGGGCCGAGCAGGATGCCGAGNTGGTAGAAGACGTTGAACACCGCGAACGCCTCGACTTGCCGTTCCCCGGCTTCCTGGGCGAGGTAGGCGCNCACCGCCGGGTTGAACAGCGCCCCGGCAAAACCGGTCAGGGCCGAGGCGACTATCAGTGCCGGAATAGCGTTGCTTACTCCGAGTAGTGCGAAACCAGCCGTGCGCAAGGNGAGTCCCGCTATGATCATTGGTTTGAAGCCGAAACGGTCGGCGAGGCTTCCTCCGAGCAGGAACATGCCCTGCTGGCTCAGGTTGCGTACCCCCAGGACGAAACCCACCAGCCAGGCGGCGAGGCCGAGCGTTCCGGCCAGGTAGGTGGCCAGGTAGGGCATGAGCATGTAGAAGCCGATGTTGATGCCGAGCTGGTTGACCAGCAGCAGGCGGATCGGCCCGTTGAAGGAACGCGCTTGCGCGAGCGTTGTCCTCATGGGTGGCGCTCCCCGTGTCCGGCGAGCCGAGGATCGGCGAGCGGATCGACTACCCTCGCGCATCGGGTCCACCGGTCGACAGCCCGTTCGGAGGGATGCTCAAGATGGTCGGGATCTTGGGCGGGCACCATACCCAACAGTCCGTGTTCGGCGCAGAATCCGTCGTCGTAGACGGTGCTCCAGTATCGCTGCGGACCGTCGGGGAAGATCGCCACGATGCGGGTGCCGTTCGGTTCGCGCCGCGCCAACCAGGACGCCACCAGCGCGACCGCTCCGACGCTCCATCCACCACTGGCGAATCGTGCTGCCGCCAGCCGCCGGCAGGCCCACACCGCCTCGCCGGGCGCTACCCAGTGGACCTCGCTGAACTCCTGATAGGCGACGTTACGTGGATAGATGCTGCTTCCGAGACCCCGCATGAGCCGCGGTCCGTCTGGCTGNCCGAAGATCGTTGAACTGATCGTGTCGACTCCCACGAGGCGCAGGTCCGGAAACATCTCGCGCAACACGCGCGACACCCCGGCGCTGTGACCTCCCGTNCCGACGCTNCACACCAGCACGTCCACCCGGCCGACCTGCTGTGCCACCTCCCGTGCCAGTCCTTCATAGGCCGCCACGTTGTCCGGGTTGTGGTATTGGTCTGGGCAGTACGCGCCGGAATGCTCGCCGAGCAGTGCCTGGACCCGGTCCCGCCGGGCCTGCTGCCAGCCCCCGGTCGGATGAGGCCNCTCGACGATCTCTAGCCGAGTGCCGTAGGCGGTCAGCAGGCGGTGCATGAGCGGTTCCAGGCCCGGATCGGTCACCAGGATGATCGGGTGGCCGTAGACGATTCCTGCCAGGGCCAGNCCGAGCCCCAGTGTGCCGCTGGTCGACTCGACTACCGCGCGGCCAGGAGCCAGTTCGCCGCGTTCTCGGGCACAGGCCACCATGTGCAGGGCGGGCCGGTCCTTAATGCCACCCGGATTGTGNCCTTCCAACTTCGCCCAGAACCCGCCAGCACTACCGAAACAGACGTCGGGAATCCAAAGAACTGGCGTGTCGCCGACCACGCTCGCCGGGGAGTCTGCCATCGGCGGCGTACCGAGCGGCTGGCCCGGGACCGGGGGGATACGTGTAACGACGGTTTTCCGCATAGCGGATATCCTTCACAAGTGAGAGCATCGCGAGATGGTGGAATACCGAACGCATTCGCCGGTTGCGGTCCACATTTTCGCGCCCCCGTCAGGGGGCTGCGACGACGAGCCGGCGCGGGGTCGGCATGNCACCTACTCAACTTCGGCGGTGNCGACCACGCAGGTCACAGCACGCAGGGGCGATCAGACGTCCGTACTCAAAGCGAGGCGAGTATCAGGTTCGCAGCACACACAGCTGTGCCAGCCGACACGGGAGGCGGTCAGGAGCAACCGTCTGGCGCCGGAGGCGGGGACAGCCGGAAACGAACAAGACCAGGGCGGACAGCAGGAAGACGGCTGCAGCCAGCGCGAACACCGAACCCACAGCGGGGATCAAACCCGTGGCGCCCAAGAGAACCAGATCGGCGATCCGGTCAGGGCAATGGAATTCGCCATCATGATGGCTCTCTGCGCCCACCGCGGATGAAGCATGAGGGCGTTCTCCCACGCTCACGAGGCTGGCGCCGCCCAGCGCCTCAAAGCCGCGCGCCGAGTGCTCCGCAGACCCGCACAGCAACGCCGAGAGTAGCGAGCTCGCGAGCGCCGCGAGCAGGAGGAGAGNCGCGACGGATCGCCATCCCAGCATCCTGTCGCGACTGGCCATCACAGCGCCAGGCTATCTCACCGAGAGCAAACGGCCGGCACTGTCAGGCCACCGAGCCCGGCCTGACCACAACGGCCACGATTGTCGCTGCCCCGGAAGAGGTAGTCCAGACGTGGATAGCCTCCCCGAAGCTCGTCCAATGCATGGAAGGTAGGCGCCTGCGCCTCTTCGTCGCCGGCGCCGGTTACCAATATTACCGCTTTGCCTGAAAGTGGCAGGCAGCCCATCGGCGCCGCCAGGAAGGGAAAGCCGATGGGCCGGCCGCTGGCTCCTAGTTCGTCACGTAGGACAGCACAGTCATCATTCCTGCCGCCTGATGGTAGGAATTGTGGCAGTGGACCATCCACTGGCCGGGATTGTCCGCTTGCAGGTCGACCGTGACCGTCTGCATCGGTGGGACAATCACCACGTCCTTGCGGGCTCCATACGACGTTGGCGNCTGTAGGGCAAAGGTGTGCCCGTGCACATGCATCGGATGGTTCATCATCGTTGTGTTTCGGAAGACCAGCCTGAGGCGTTCACCTTGACGCACCTGCAGAGCGGACCGATTCTCGAAGGTCCGACCATTGATCGTCCAACGGTAGCCGACCGCATCAGCACCGAGATCGACGTTCAGCACCCGATCCGGGGGGCGGGCCGGAAGGACGTCGTTCGGCACGGGGGTGAGGTCGCGGTAGGACAGCAGGCGGCCGTTCAGTTCGGCTGGTCGTACCGCTGGATCTGGCATGCTTCCTGCCGCCGTGCGCAGCACGGCCATCGCCATGCCGTCCTTCCCCTCCGGAGCGGCGAAAATGGGGAAGGTCCCGGTGTCGGCCGTGATGACGACGTCGTAACGCTCGCCCATGCCGATCAGCAGCGTGTCGACGGTCACGGGCTGGACTGGCCTTCCGTCGGCGTCGGTGACGGTGAGCTGATGACCACCGACAGCGAGCCGGAAAACCGTGTCCGACCCGGCGTTGACAAGCCGAAGGCGGACCCGCTGTCCGGGCCGGACGGCGAGTGTGTAGGGGACCTCCGGTCTGCGACCGTTGATCAGATAGGCCGGATACTGCACATCCCCGGAGTCCGCTTCGCCCGGACCCATGCCGCCGGTGTGCGGGTCGCCGGAACCCGTACCGTCCATCGAGCCGTGGTCCATACCGGGCATGCCGGTCGAGTCGCTGCCCTTGTCTGACATGCCAGCCATGCCCCGGGCTCGTAGATCCGCGAGCACCTGGTCGGGGGAACGTCCGAGACCGTCGGTCCAGTCGTCGAGCATGAGCACCGCGTCGGCATCGTCATCACCTCGGACCGCGGGATCCTCGACGATCAGCGGTGCGTACAACCCCCGGTCGAGCTGCGTACCGACATGGCTGTGGAAGAAGTACGTACCCGGATGGGATGGGACGACGAAGTCATAGGTGAAGGTCCCGCCCGGCGCCACCGCTGGAGGGCCGCCCGCACCAGGCGNGCCGTCCATATCGTTGCGTAGCTCGAGGCCGTGCCAGTGCAGCGAGGTTTCGGCCGGGAGACGGTTGTGCAACGTCACCCGCAACCGGTCGCCCACCCCCACCCGCAGCTCGCGGCCAGGCAGGACGCCGTCGAGGGTCCATGTGTTCACCTTCCGCCCGCCGATGTCGACCGTCGCCTGACGGGCGGTGATCTCCCGAGTGACGGTCCGACCGGACACCGGACGTGCCCGTTCGACATCGGTCACCTGCTGCGACGATGGGGATACGGATGTTTCGTGGGTGCTGCTCGTCTGGTTCACGACCAGACCGGTAATGACTGCTACGGCCGTGACGGTGACGGCCACGAGAAAAGTGAGTAGCCGGCGGCGGGTGGACCACCGGGACACCGGTGTCCTGGGTCTGTATGAGGACATGCCGATACTCCAGACGTATCGCGGGATCCGGCGGGCGTGGAAACGCCCGGCCGCGTGAGCAGGATCGGTCCCGGGGAGCTACCGGGTCCGACCCTTTACGTCCGGAGAACGCACAACTGTGCGAGTGAAGGAGTCGGTGGTCGCGATCGGCAGGGCATGAGCGAATCTCGTGCGCTGAGCGGCGCATCATCCGCCGTCGATCGGCCGGCGCGCCAGGCGCCGAGGACGAGCAACGACAGCACCAGCACCGCCAGCGCCAGGCAGACGCCGCCGGCGTGTGCTGCCATCCCATCCCGATCAGTCAGCGCGGGGAGGCGCACAGACTCCTGGGCGCCGACCATGTCTGAGCGGGACTCGGCCGTCATGTGGACGGCATGCTGGTCTGGACGGATGACAACGTCGTCGGCGGGCCGGCCGGCGACGAGGGTCGCCATGGTGTGGATAGCGTGCACGTCTCCCACCGGCGGCTCGATCGCCACCGGGGCCAAGCCCATATGCATGGCGACGACACCGACCAGCACTGCCGCTGCGGCGACAGCGAGCCCTACGGACCGCCATGCGGCAGGCCACCGGTCTCTGCTCGGCTGCCTGCCCATGGCCGAGCCCATGCTGCGAGCTTCGTCCGGGGCCGTGACACCCACCTCCTACCATGCATAGTACGACCTGCCTACCGTCGACTATCCGATCTAGATGACGGCGCGCCGGAAGCGCAAGGATGCTCCACGATCATTGNCGAATAGGACCAGCTCACCGCACAGACACAGCTGGGTGCTCGCAGGGAGGGTACCCTGGGAGGGTATGTCTCACGCTCCACGAAAGGGCCGGAAGACTACTACCCAACGTCGTGAGTGGCGTTGGCGTCGACGCGGCCCGCGAGACGAAATGGAGCCAGTCGTGCAGCAGCATCGACCGGACGGCCCTCGCGACGACGGTTCGACCGCCGTCCTGGAGGTCTCGGGGCTGCAATGGGCGACCGAGAAGGCACGCGTCGAGTCGGTGCTGGGACGCCAACCGGGCGTCATCGAGGTAGTGGTCAACCCGGTCGCACAAACCGCGGCGGTGCGGTTCGACCCGAAGCGGACGTCGGCAGCCCGGCTTGCCGACTGGGTACGTGACTGTGGGTATCACTGCAGGGGTCAATCTGTACCGCAGCATGTCTGCGATCCNCTCGCCGAACCGGTCCACCATCACGCCGGGGCACCGGAGACGCCGGTGGGCTCNCCGCACGACGCGATGGGTCACGGTGGACATGGCGGGATGTCGATGGCGGCGATGGCCGCGGACATGCGTAACCGGTTCCTGGTGGCCGTGGTCTTCTCGGTGCCGATCCTGTTGTGGTCGTCGATCGGCCGGGACGTGCTGGGCTTCCACGTGGCTGCGCCGTTCGGGCTTCGTGACGACGTGTTCCAGCTGATCCTGAGCCTGCCGGTGATCGGCTGGGCGTCATGGATCTTCTTCGACGGTGCGGTGCGGGCGTTGCGGGGCCGGACCCTGGACATGATGGTCCTGGTGGCCGTCGGGATCGGTACCGGTTGGACGTACTCGCTGGTCGTGACGTTGACCGGCGGTGGTGACGTCTTCTACGAGGCGTCCACCGTCCTGGCCGCGTTCGTGCTGCTCGGGCACTGGTTCGAGATGCGCGCTCGCGGTGGCGCGAACGACGCGATCCGCACCCTGCTCGAACTGGCGCCGGAGCGGGCCCTGGTCGTCCGGGACGGCGAGCCGGTCGAGGTGCCCACCTCCGAGGTCGTCGTCGGCGACCTGCTGCTCGTCCGCCCCGGCGGAAAGATCGCCGTCGACGGGCTGGTCGAGGACGGCGAGTCCGACGTCGACGAGTCGATGGTCACCGGGGAGAGCCTCCCCGTGCACAAGGCTGCCGGCGCCGGGGTCATCGGGGCCANCATCAACACCACCGGCACACTGCGGGTGCGCGCGACCAAGGTCGGCGCCGACACCGCCCTGGCCCAGATCGTCGCCCTCGTCCAGCAGGCGCAGAACAGCAAGGCGCCGGGGCAGCGCCTGGCCGACCGGGCCGCGTTCTGGCTGGTGCTCGTCGCCCTGTCGGGCGGTCTCGCGACACTGCTGGTCTGGCTACTGGCCAGCGACCGGCCGGCCCGGGACGCCGTCCTGTTCGCGATCACCGTGGTCGTCATTACCTGCCCGGACGCGCTGGGGCTGGCCACCCCGACCGCGATCATGGTGGGTACCGGGCTCGGCGCGAAGCGCGGGATCCTGTTCAAGAACGCGACCGCGTTGGAGTCCTNGGCGCGTATCGGTGCCGTCGTCATGGACAAGACCGGCACCCTGACCAAGGGCGAACCCGAGGTCACCGACGTCATCGTCGACGCCGGCGGTATCACCGAGGACGAGCTGCTGCGGCTCGTGAGCACGGTGGAACGCGAGTCCGAGCATCCGCTGGCCGCCGCCGTGGTCCGCCACGCCGACGCCCAGGGCGTCGCGCGGGCGCGGGCGGAGGGGTTCGTCAATGTCCCCGGNCACGGCGCGGTCGCCACCGTCGACGGCCGGCGGGTCGCGGTCGGCAACCTCCGGCTGATGGCCCAAGAAGGCATTCGGCCGGGAGACCTCGGCGAGCGCCGCGACGCTCTCGCCGCCGGCGGCCGGACCGCGGTGCTCGCCGCCGTTGACGGCCGACCTGCCGGGGTCATCGGGCTCGCGGACGCCCCGCGGCCGACGGCGGCCCAGGCCGTGCGGGCTCTGCACGAGGCCGGGGTCGAGGTCATCATGCTCACCGGCGACAACGAGGCCACCGCGAACCGGATCGCCGGCCAGCTCGGCATCGACACCGTCATCGCCGAGGTCCTCCCCGGCGACAAGGCCGCCACGATTGCCAAGCTCCAACAGGGCGGCCGGCGGATCGCCATGGTCGGCGACGGCGTCAACGACGCCCCCGCGCTCGCCCAGGCCGACCTCGGCATCGCGATCGGCGCCGGCACCGACGTCGCGATCGAGACGGCCGACGTGGTGTTGATGCGCTCCGATCCCCTCGACGTCCCGGCCGCCCTGCTCATCGGCCGCGGCACCCTGCGCAAAATGCGCCAGAACCTGGCCTGGGCCGTCGGCTACAACGCCATCGCGCTCCCCATCGCCGCCGGCGTCTTCGAACCGGCCTTCGGGCTCGTCCTGCGGCCCGAGATCGCCGCGGTGTCCATGTCCGGGTCCAGCATCATCGTCGCCGTCAACGCCATTCTGCTCAAACGCCTCCGACTACCGGGCACCCTCACTACCCCCTCGACGACACCGACGCACTCCGCTGGACGTACAGCNCACACCCCGTCGCTCACCCGCTGAGCCATGTACACCCGCCAGAATCAGGCACATGTGACTGGCTGGAGGTCATCCTCTGGGGCCCGACGATCGGCGCGCTCCGCGCGCAGCCCAGNCAGCCCGCTCACGATCTGACACCCCTGGACATGCCCGGAGGCAAGGGGTCCTGTGAACCTGGGACAGGACTCGGAGAGCCCGGAACCACTGAGAGCCGACCCGATCAACTACGGCTCGTAGTAGGCCGGGNTGCAGATGCTAGGCGCGCAAGGCAAGGCCGGCGGCCTCCTGCGCTCGCTGCAAGCAGTCACCGGTCGCCCCCTGTACTCCGCGCCCGACGGGAGCGTTCGTGCGCTTCGCGGAACTTGGCCCTCTACAGGGTCCCGCGGGCCGCGTCCCTCGTGATCCCCACGCCTGTGGCGGGCCAGCGGTCAACCCCGCCATCGCGGCTCGGCATCTGTTGCCAGTTGTCAACTCGCCCCTCTCTTCCTACTATGGTGCGTAGTGGTAACGTGTTACCGCCAAGCAGCATCGGACCGCACGCCGAGTCCTGTCCCCGGTCCGGTGGCCCCTCCATGCGCAGCCGGGACAGGAGCGGGGGAACCACGTTTCTCCGGGCGTCCCGTCCTCGACGGCCGCCCTCGGGGTGAAGCCGGACGTCGTTGTGCGTTCGGCCGGGCTTCCCGCCCGAACCCGACAGCTCACCTCGCAGGCGTCTGGGAAAGGGCTCACGTGTATTCGGCCGAAATCTGTTCCTCCGAAGGGCGATCTGCAAGATCGGGGCGGGGACGACACCGTGCTTCCTCTTACGCCAGGTCACTGCTCGCGCGGACCTCTACCCGGACGACCGTGGCCGTGATCACCACGAGCACGATGGCGATATCCGGTGTCGCCATGGCCAGCACCTTCGAAGGCTCCCCCGCTGACCCGGAAACCGGGGAAACGAGGGTCGCCGCGGGCGCTCTCGGCGCCGCGGTGGGAAGCAGAACCGTCACTCCCGCGGTCCGAACGTCGCTGGTGCCGCGCCAGAGTGCTCCCGCCATCGCGACCGCACGAGCTTCGGCGTCCCTCGCCCCAGCCGTCGCCGACCTGACAGTCGATGCCGACGAGCCGACCGAGGTCGGATTCCGGCTGACCGACCAATCGGGCAGCGCGGTAGCCAACCAGGACATCCTCGTGCAGGCCCAGTTTTCGACGGGGTGGACGACGTTCAAGATTCTTCGGACAGATGGGCGCGGCTATGCCGGCTATACCGCGAAGGTCCTGACCACCACCCAGGTCAGGGCCTTGTTCGCCGGCAACGACTCGTTCGGGACCGCGACATCTGGGCCGGCGATCATCCGGGTCCGCCCCCGGCCGCAGCCGACTGCGCCGATGACGGCGTCACCAAAACCTGCGTCCAGGGCCGAGACGCGAACCGCGGTCACCTCTACTGAGTCTGCGTCCACGCCTCCCGGACCTGCCACCGGGGCGACGAGCATCGGGGAAAAAGNGGTCTACCTGGCGTCATTGCACGCCGGCAAGCCATACGTATGGGGTGCGACCGGACCGAGCAGCTTCGACTGCTCCGGCCTCGTGCAGTACGTCTACAGGCAGCTTGGTAAGAGCCTTCCCCGTACCACCGACCAACAGTACGCGGCGACCACCCNCATAGCGCAGGGCTCCGAACAGCCAGGTGATCTCATTTTCTTCGGGCAGCCCGGCGGCATCTACCATGAAGGAATCTATGCGGGCGACGGAAAGATGTGGGCCGCCCCGAAGACCGGCGACGTGGTGAAACTNTCAAAGATTTGGACGTCGTCTTACTCCGTCGGCCGCGTTCAGTAGTAACACGGTTGGTCAGGACTCCGAGTGTCTCCCGGGCTGGTGGTCGGGCAGGCACTGAGCGGAAGCCCGGACCACGGTGGGAACGGGATGGTCCGAGCCGATCGCCCGTCGGAAGTGGAACGGTGGTGGCCCTCTGCCTGGGGAGGACCACCACCGAGCGGGGCTGGGCGTGCTGCGCGCGGCTGAACGTCATACACGGATCCTTGGGTCAGCAGGCACATCCGCCGCAGCTGCAGGCTGCGGCGTCTCCGGCCGCCGCGGGGCGGCGGCGCTGGTGCAGTTCCCAGAACGCGACCGCGAGCACGACGATGCCGACCGAGACGGCGACGAGCGTCTGGTTCAACGCCGCGGCGACTCCGTCGGTGAGTAGCCCTTCGCGGATAAGCAGCAGGAGCGCGCAGCACCCCGGGTCAGGCGCAGTGGTAGCCGAGGTCGCTGAGGGCGGGTAGGGCAATGGCCGCGAGAGGCAAGAAGAGGAGCGCAGCGATCCACAGCGCCCGCGCCGCGACCGCGGGAGCGCCGAGTGGTTCTCGTGCGGCGAGCAGGCGCAGGACTCGCTGGCGCACGGCGGTGCCTCCTCCCATGCCCAACGCGGTGGCGGGTGGGGCGGCGAGACGCAGGACGGCATGCGCGACGGCGTCGCGGGGGCAGTGTCGCGCTGCGCCGTCGTCGGCGGCGAGTTCGACGAGCCGCCGCAGTTCGCCGTGCGCATCGGCGAAGAGCGGGACGAACCCGAACGCCCGAGCAAGGACCACCGCGCCGGTGATGACGAGGTGATGACGGCCGTAGAGATGCGTCCGCTCATGAGCTATCACCGCGTGCAGCTCGGCGGGTGGCAGGGTATGCAACGCTCCGGCGCTCAGCACGACGGTCCCGCCTCTTCCCGGCAGGCAGAACGCGCTGGGCTGCGGATGGTCGAGAACGAACACGTCAAGCGTCGGGAGGAAACGGCCCACGAGACGGACGTCGCGGCGGTGACGCAGTCGCGCCCGACGCTGCACGAGAGTCACGCCGACGGTGGCATATCCGAGTCGAAGCAGCACACCGACGATGCCTGCGGTCCCCACCGTCCGCGATACGGTCCAGGTCAGAGAGGGCAGGTGATGGTCGGCCCAGCCGCACCACTGCACCGGCAGGATGAGTAGGTCGCCGAAAGTGTGCGCGGGCACGATCAGCAGCACGAGGGCAAGGAGCACGGCGAGGACGGCGGACACCCCGGCGGCGAGCCACATGGTGATCGCGAGCCGGGGTGCGCGGGACGTCCAGACTGCCCGCCTCAACGGATGCGGCAGTCCATAGACGACGAGCAGGGCGTAGACCGCCAGCAGGGCGGCGATCATGCTGGGGATNNCGAGTCGCCGCCCCGCATCCGCCGCGCCTCGTGCCACTGCACGGCACTGCGCAACGACTCGTACTCCGCCGCGCCCATGGTCTCGACGAAATGGAGCAGCGCCAACCCCCGGTCCTCCGTCCCGGAAAGCACCTCGCTCATCAACCGCGCAGTGTAGGCGCTGCGGCTGAGCGCCGGCTGGTACCGGTAGGACCGGCCCGACCGCTCCCNCCGCAGCCAACCCTTGCGAAAGAGCCGATCCATCACAGTCATCACGGTCGTGTAAGCCAGAGGACGAGCGAGCAGCCCACGGACGTCGCGCACGGTCACCGGCCCCCGGGCGGACCAGACCCGGTCCATGATCTCGGCCTCCAGGTCACCGAGCTGCTCCACCACGTCCGTTTCCTCTCACATCCAGCCCCCGAAACGGCGATCAGTGCCGCTACGGCGCTCTTCGAGCCAACCACATGACCGGCGTTCACCGATCAGGAGTGGCCGTCACGCTCCCAGGCGAGACCGCGTCCGCNAGCCCTCCGACCATCTGACGTCCGAACCATGGTTCCTGACCTCAGTAGTAGTGATGGCAGGTCGGCAATCGTCGCCTCTCCGCCGCTTCTTCCACTCTTCGATGATGCTCCGGCGTTGGGGGGCCNTCCGTTCTCGCCCGATCTGCTACATGTCATAGTAGTACGTATCGGATGGGGGCCAAGGAGGATTGCGGATGGATCGCACTGGTAGGGACGGTCTACCGGCTCGAGACAGNGGGCACGCTGGTGACTCGCGCCTCCTGNGGGGCGCCGAGCAACTCCGTCTACGCTCAGCACGCCTGACACCGGCGCGACGCCGAACGGCGACCCTCGCTCTGATGACCACGGGCAGCTTCGCTGCCGCATCCACCGGCTTCGCCCTGGCCACCTCCGACACCGTCCCGGCGATGCCCTCCACACCGGTCACCGCGGCAGACATGATCGGCCGCCCGCATCCGCCCACGCAGCACGACAAGGCCACACCGCCGGTCGGCGCGATCGCAGCTCCGGCCACGGCGTCCAGTTTCACCGCCCTGTCGATCACTTCCGATCGTTCCACGATCACGCCGAACTCGCCCGTGATCTTCACGGTTCGTGCGGTCAGTGTGGACCGGCAGGCCCCGCTCGCCGACGAAACGGTGCGGATCGCGGTCGTCGACGGCCCGAAGTGGAGCACCACCGCTCGGCTACGCACCAATGGCGCGGGCGAGGCATACATCTCGGCCCGGCTGCTGTCCACCACGACGATCACCGCCGTGTTCGACGGATCGGACGCTCTGCGTCCCTCCCTCGCCGGTGCGGTGACCGTCACCGTCACCGCACCGGCCCCCTCGCAGCAGACCCGCACAGGCACCTCGAGCTCGACTGCGGTTACGCCTTCCGTGGTGAGCGAGGTTCCTNCGAGCGGGATCGGCGCGAAGGCCGTCTACCTCGCCTCACTTCAGAAGGGCAAACCCTATGTCTGGGGCGCCGCGGGACCGTATGCCTTCGATTGCTCGGGTTACGCCCAGTACGTCTACAGGCAGCTCGGCCGGAACCTGCCCCGTACCGCCCANCANCAGTTCCAGGCCACGATCCGCATACCCAAATCCGGCAAGCAGCCCGGTGATCTCATCTTCTTCGGCAGCCCTTCCAACATCACCCACATGGGTATCTACGCCGGCAACGGCTACATGTGGGCCGCCCCGCAGTCCGGACGCACCGTCAACCTGCAGCCCATCTACACCTCCACCTACTGGGTTGGCCGGGTCCGCTAACTCGCCGATCTCNCCCCGGCGCAGAAGGATCGGACCCGTCACCTGCGAGCCGACCAGCTTTCCGTCAGGCAGACTGGACCCGTGAGNGCCCGGCCCCACGGCAAGACCGTCACTGCCGGGCTGGCGCCGTTCCTGCTCGTCGTACCCGTCCTCCTCGGCATTCTGCTCATGCATGGCGGACTATCCACGCACCTGGGCCACGACCGCCATGCCACCATCACCGAGCAGGCCGGGGCGTCGGTGATGCACGAGGCCGACGTGCCCGCATCCCCGGCCGCTTCGTCGGCGACTCATCCCAGGCAGCGGCAGGTCATGACTCCGTCCACGACGGGGATGGGTCATGATGGGCACGGCGGTGAGATGTGCCTGGCGTTCCTACGCCTGATGATCCTGCTGGTCGTCGCGTTGCTGCTCACCCGGTTTCTCTCCTCAACATCGGTGCGACGAGCAGCCCTCCGCACTGCCTCCCCCCGCCGTGGGAGAGCACCCCCCAGCCGACCAGCGTTCCAACTGCCCCTCCGCCTCNCACTCTGCGTGCTCCGCCTGTAGACCGACACGTCCTGCCCGGACCTGACGGGCTTCTCCGACGTGCCCCGAACTCCTTCGGGATACAGGCATCCAGCAGACGAGGAACCAGCATGAAACGACTGATACTGCTCATCGTGACGACCCTGGCCGCGATCGTTCTCGCCGCCTGCGGCAGCGACGGAAGCAACGGCACCATGAATTCCGGTACCGCCGATCACAACGCCGCCGACGTCACCTTCGCCCAGAACATGATCCCCCACCACCGGCAGGCCGTCGACATGGCCGACTTGGCCGGAACCCGCGCCAGCAACCCGGAGGTGAAGGCCCTTGCCCGCCAGATCCGCGCGGCGCAGGCCCCGGAGATCGCCACCATGGTCGGCTGGCTGAACGCCTGGAAGCAGCCCACCACACCCCCCGCCGCCAGCGGTTCCGAGCACGGTATGGGCGACCACGGCTCAGCTACCATGATGCCAGGCGACGCCATGACCGGAATGATGAGCGAAGAAGACATGGCGAAGTTGAAGATGGTGACCGGATCATCCTTCGACCGAATGTTCCTCACCATGATGATTGCGCATCACCGAAGCGCTGTCGCCATGGCAGCCACAGAAATCCGGGACGGGCGCTACGCCCCGGCGAAACAGCTCGCCGATAGCATTCAGAAGAACCAGACCATAGAAATCACCACCATGGAGAATCTGCTCACCAAGATCTGATTGCCGGCCGGGTGGTGGCCGCGGACGAGGGTGGGGCCACCACCCCTGCCTACCAAACACGGTCGGAGATCCACGCACGGCGAACCTCCATGTGTCCTGCTCCTCGCCGCCGCCATCGCAGCAAGGCCTCTCGCCCAGGCAAGCTGCCGGCCGACGGCCGGTTGGCGACCGTCACGGATGAGGCTGGACGTCACGTCGTCGACGTCACCGTCCTCGCGGACTTCGCGAAGGATCTGCCTACCGGCGCCGGCGGAGCAGTCGGCTGGGCATCGGATCGTTCGATCGCCTCGACCCGTACCAGACCGCCGACGTGTGCGGAGTTCCCGTCTATCCGCTGCAGGAACTTGGCGACCATCGCGGCCAGTGCTCCGAGGCCGCGATCAGGCACTTCGCCCTCACCCGGAGGACGAAGTGGTCGGCGGCCCTCGTCGCCGCGGGCACCAATCGGATGGTCATTGATAGCGCGTCGCACGAGCAAGTGCGGCGACGCTCAAACCTCGCCCATGAGATCTCGCACCTCGTCCTGGAACACGAGTTCGACACCCTCCTCCTCACGGACGACACCTCCTGCTTCACAGGCGAGGAGAAGGAGGCGATGTTCCTCGCTCGTGAACTACTCATCCCGGAGGAAGCAGCGAAGTGCGCCGCGTTCAGAGGACTCACCAACGAGGAAGTCGGAGTCNGCTTCGACGTCAGCCTTCAGTTCGCCCAGTGGAGGATGTCGGGACCCCGCGTCTACGCGCAACGCGCCCTCTCGCGCCAAGACAGCGCCTCGTGACACCGAACCCACGCCGCGACACTCTGTCGCCGAGACCGAACCTCGAGTGCACCGCGGCTACCCTGGCCGTCGGTCTGCGGTCGNCAGCCCGTGACTCGGNCGCACCGACGCTCAACGCAGGGTCGCCCGATACGGAGCTTGATATGTGGCACGCCCACCATCACGAGGTCGGTGACGGTGCCGACCGTCCGGGTGTCCCCTTGTCGACAGCAGCCCGAGCATCGCGGCGCAGCTGGGCCACCAGACTGCGGGCGGTGCCCGCGCCGACGTGGAGCCGCTTGCGGAGCGTCTCGGCGGAGATCGGGCGGCGGTGGAGCTGCCAGTGCAGGACGTCCTCAGCGCGTGCCCGGTGAAGCAGATCCTGGTACCGCGCGCCAGACCTGTTCCCGTCGTTCGTCACCTCGGCGGACGGCACTCCCTCTCCGACCCGCTGACGAGCCAGCTGCGGAACCACTGGCTGAACCGCCCGGATCGACGCGGACGAGTCGCTCGTCGCCTCGCCGTCCAGCGTTGATGTGCTCGCCTGCATGGCCTGGAGCAGGCTGGGCCCTACCTCGGCCCAGCCGATCAGGAGGAGCGGTCCGACGGCATCGAACGCGGCTTTGCCGTAGTGGCCGGCGATGAGGGGTTCCGCGATGTTCAGGGCAAGCGTTACAGTGCTAGAGAATATGAGCAGACGCCGNGCCGACCGAACCACCCCTGCGGGCCCGCCGTGCAGGACGAGGTGGCGTGTGCCGACCAGAAGCGCCACGACCGAGAGGTCCACCNCCGGCGCCACGAGGAACGCGACATACGTCGGCACCCCTAGGCGGATACCGAGCATTGCGACGTTCCCGAACGCGAAGAGGAACGTCAACCCGACAACGATCCCCACGATCATGGTCACCAGGCGGACCGGAACGCCCGGACCCGCCAGGTGTGCGGAACGGGTGTTCGAATCAGTGGATGATATCTTCGGCCGGACGTTCACTGGACATCGTCCCTGGTCAGGAGCCTCTTGGAGACCGGGCGGACGGTGATTTCAGGACCCTGAACCAAGATCAGACGGTTCTTATTGTGGTGCGTTAGGTCCACCCCGCAGCGTGACGAACCGCCTGACCTGCAGAAACAGGTTGGTTCGCACGTTGCGGACGTGCTCGTGCCCGCCGAAACTGCAGGTCGGCGGGCCGGGCAGGTGGTTCGAGCCTCCTTTGGCTCTGTAGCAGTCGACTCCTGTCGGTAGTCGCCGCGGCTGGGATGGGTCAGCGTGCGGGTCGTTCGCGGCCCTCGCTGCGAGAGTTGGCAGGTCCGTGGTCGGGCTCCTGCTTACCGGAGCTCGTCCGCACGGCCCCGACCTGCGCCGCTGGGCGGTGCAGTCGGCGAATATCGCCCGGATGCTGGACCAGCGGAGGTTCGTCGCGGACGAGCTGGAGGAGCCGCGACGACGCTGGGACACCTGACGGCCCGAGGCCAGGCTCGATGCCGCGCCGCCGACAGCCCCTCCCGCTAGTCGGGTGGAGGCGACGGCGGGGCGGCCTAGGGGACGGGCGCGGGGAACCGAGATGACCCATCCGCCGATCGACGTCCGGCGCGAGGGTCACCTGTATCGCCCTCACGCGGAGACAGTACGAATCGGGCCCAGACGCCCACGGACTGTCGATACCGTGTGGGCGAAATTGGTTGCGCGGGCGAGCGATAGACAGTCGGGGGCGTCGGTGNCGATGAAGGTACGGGTGGGCAAGTATGCCTACCTGTGGGAGGGCGCCGAGCCGCTCGTCCCGGGCGACCGCGTGCTCCTGCCCGAGAACTGGCTCAGTCGTACGATCCACGGCCCCGGGCCCTTCGAGGACACCGTGACCGCCGTCGGAAGCGACTACGACGGGCCGATGTCGCGGGTCATTGCCAAGATCGGACGGGATCCGGACTGGAGACCGCCGGAGCCGGACACACTACCCGCGCCCCGCGTCTCCCTCGTCCACGAAGGCCGGTACCAGCAGGCGCTGGCCGAATACGACCGCCAGGTCGAGGAGTGGCGTCGGCGTGCCGGTGGCACGGCTTCCGATCCGGTGACCGTCGGGCGGGCCAGGCTCGTCACGTGCCCGAAGTGNGGTGCCCCTGAATCAAGCCCGTGTACGGATGCTGCGAGGCCCCGGAAGGCGAATCATCAGGAGCGGCTCCGGCGGTTCCGTGCGTGGATGCAGGAGACCCATCCCCGGTACCCTCGGCGCGAGACGCTCTGATCATGTCGGTGTGACCGGTCCGGCCGGGGCGCGCCAGCGGGCGGGCACCGAGGGCGCGATGTCGCTGAGGGCGATGCGGAACGTCAGCCGGAGCGGCGGCCGGGCCTACGGGTGTTCCTCCGCGTTGGTGGCGGCTGCGGTGGTGTGCTCCCAGTGCAGGATCAGCTCGGCGAGCGCCTCGACTGCTCTTCGCCGTTCCTCGGCCGTCATGGGTATGGTCTCGACCCGCTCGATGACCATNTGGCGGGCGACGGGTTGTCGTCGTGTTTTCCGGGACGGTTCCGCGCCAGCTTGGTTGCCGGCTTCCGTGTTCTCCGTGCGGGGNTCGTCCTGGGCGTGGTCGGGACCGGCCATCGGTAGGGTGCCCCCTTGCGGCTCTCTGGCCTGTATCGGCTGTCGGGGCACTCTATTGCTGCTGGGAGCGGTTCCTGGGCGACCACGGCGTCGCCCTTCGTCGCCTCCGATGGCTTGTTCTGGTGCCGGGTTNTNCCAGCGCTAGCGCGGTTCGTCCGCGTTTGCCTGTTCCCGGTCCGGGTAAGCGCGTTTCCGGTTCGNCCGGTTGGGGGTCGCGGTTGTCGAGACCCACCAGCTGTCTCCGCTGGCTGTTGGCGTATGAGGTCGATCGCCCGACAGGCTGGTTGATCGGGTGAGATCATGATGGGTCGTGTGGAGGAGCCGGAACTCACGCGGTTGTGAGTCAGAAGATCGCGGGATGACGGTGCGCGAGTTCTTCGCGGCNCTTGCCTTCATCGCGCGGGACGCGTGGAGCCCTACGCCCCGGTCAGATCTCTACTTGCACTGTGATGTCTGCGGTGGTCCGACCCCGCACTCCAGCTATCGGCGGATCATCTCCGCGACCGAGGTGAATCCGACGCTCGTTGCCGCGCCCCCGGAGCCGGTCTGCGCGGTGTGCCGTGACGCGCATCCGCGCACTCTCGGCGACGAACCGCCTTGCGACACGGCCATGGTGTGTATCGGCCAGCGACGGCGCCGCTGGCGCGCGGGGAGGTCCCNGCGGCCGTGTGGCGCGCGATTTGAGGTTCCCGCGTCCGCGCCGACCGTGATCTGCCCGTGGTGCAGCACGCAGCAGGACGGACCGGTCAGGCAGCAATGACCACGTCGCGGGACTGACATCAACACTCCCAGGAATCCGAAGATCTTGGTGCTGTCACAGCCGACCCAAGTGACGCCNCTTGGTCACTCTTCGCGTAGGGCGCGGTAAGATCTCAATCGGTGTGGGCTGGCCGTCGGGGGGCGTCGTGGATCTGATCGTGCAGATGTCCGGTGGCACGTCGGGGGATGATCTGGGTCGTTTGCGGGGCTGGTTGTTGGACGAGCCGCTGCTGCGAGGCAGGGTCCGGCTACAACCCGCGGCGGCGCCGCCGGGCGCGATGCCCGGTGGAGTGATCGAGGCGCTGGTGGTCCTGGCGGCCGGTGGTGGGCGGTGGCGACGGCGGCCCGGGTGCGTACCGCGGGCAGTGTGCTGATCACCTGGTTGAAGGGCCGGCGGGGTGATGTGNAGGCGACGGTGACCACCGCGCAGGGCGCGTCGGTGTCGCTGTCCGCGTCGCTGTCCGCGACAAACGTGCGCAGCCTGACGAGCGCGGAGGTCAGCGCCCTGCTCGACAAGCTGGGCGTCGTGGCCACGGGCGAGTCGGAGCAGACCGGTGAGGGCGAGGGCTCCGGTCCGCCGGCTGAGCCGGACGGATCGTCACAGGCGGCGGGCTGAGGCGAGGGGCCGTGGTGTTCTCGGATCTCGCCGGGCCGGGAAGNCGGATTCTGCTGATCGGTTCCGGCCGGCATGTGACCGGTTCTCTCCTGCCGGACCTGCCGTCGGTAGCCAGCACTCTTACCGATCTCGCCGAGGTGCTGGCCGGCCGGTGTGGTATGCCCGCCGGGCAGGTCACGACGGTGATGGATCCGGCGAACCCGATCGAGCTTGCCAATGCGATCGAGCGGGCGGCGGAGCAGGCCGGCGACGTGTTCCTGCTCTACTACGCCGGCCACGGCGTTCTCGATGCCGAGGGGGCGTTGCACCTCGCGACCCAGGCAACCATCGACCTGGGTCGTGGCCGGGTGGGGCATCAGGCGCTGGCTTTTGCGGACGTCAATGACCTGCTGCGGGAACACTGCCAGGCCGCCCGAGTTGTGGCCGTCCTTGATGCCTGTCACGCCGGGCGGGCTTCCACCCCCTCGGCGGGAAGTCTGCATGCCGCGTTCGAGCGTGCCGGGCAGGGGAGCTGCCTGCTGGCCGCGGCCTCGCGGGACGAGCATGNCCTGGCGCCGGTCGGAGCGGTGCCCACGAGGCTTCATTGAGTAGTTCAAGTCGAAACAAAGGTGACGTCGAGACCATGGATTGCGAGCTCATTCTTCCTCCGCCTCCCCTTGATTCGGGAGAAGGAACGGATGTCGATCGCCTGAGGATGCTCCAANGCCAGNGGGGACGGTGGGCTGAAGAATGGGCCCACTATCGCGTGCGCCTCGCCGCTGACCTCGCTCGGATCGAGCAGCGCTCTCGCGACCGCACGAGGTACTGGGATGCCTGGCGAGATCGCGCGATCGAGTCCTGGAGGACGCGGCACGATTTTCGGCGTACAAGTGTCGCCGACTTCCCGATGCTGCGTGAGCAATGGCATCGAGATAATCCTCCGCCCTGGACGATGCCCGCAGGATTTGCCAACNGGCAGGAATCTGGTCGTCCAAGATGGGTCTGCCCGCTCGATGATCACCATACTTGGGAGGTCTGGCCAAAAGATCGCATTTCACGCGGCACACGATGCCCCGCGTGTCAGAAGAAGGGCGTGATTGCCGATGTTGCGCTTCTACTGGACCAGTGGGACGACGAGGCTTCTCCAGATGAGGTGACCTTGGGTTCGAATCGCGAGGTTTCCTGGAAACACGAGACGTGGACTGTNGTGCCCGAGACCGGAGAATGGAGGAAGGTGACGCACCATTGGCGCACCGAACCCAAGGTCCGGACGGGCCAGCTCGACGCCTGCCTCGTGTGCGCTGGACATCAAGTGGACGAGACGACGAGTCTCAAGACCTGGTTCCCGACTCTGGCTAGAGAACTGGTCAGCTCGGTCGACGCGGCGACCTTGTCACCCGGTAGCCATGATGGCGGAACTGCGCGATATGAGTGGCGATGCCTCACGAATGAGAAACATCCGAACTGGCGGTCGACTATCCTCAACCGGGTTAACGACACGGGCTGTCCACGGTGTCGTCGCCGAGGTGTCTCCGACCGTCAAGCGCGTATCGCCGCCGAAATCGATAGCCTCGGCGCCCTGATTCCACCGGACGACCGGCTAGGTGGTCTCCCTGGTGGCNTACCCGACCTCTGTTCGTATCAGCTCGACATCCCGTCCGACGTCCGAGAGCGCTATCAGTGGAGATACTCAAAGATCGAAATCGACATGCTCATCGATGCGGGTGGACGACGGATAGCGGTGGAATATGACGGCGCCGCCTACCACGCGAGCCGGTTCCGTGATGATGATGAGATCGAACGGCGAAAAGACGGTATTCTGNGAGCNCTCGGTCTACCCGTAATTCGGGTGCGGGAGCAGGGGCTGACTACNCCGGTTCGTAAGGGCCTGTGGGTGATCGAGATCAATCGGGACGAACCCTGGAGTGTAGCGGTCAAGATCTTCGACACCGTGAGGAAGATCACTGGATGGATGCCTACGGGCTTGCGCTCTTACCGCCTAGGCCAGGCTAACCAGGGGGAAGTCAACGCGGGAAATTTTCTGGCCGCGTACCGGGAACCGCGGGAGAGGGGGCCTCGTCCGCCACGGTCAGTCTCTGTTCCGCGACCGCGTCGNCCGCGCTCGACCATTCCTGCTGGCACCAAGATTGGACATCTCACAGTACGGTCGGATGCCATTTTTGACAAGAATTCTCCCCCGCGTTCAACCCAACGATGGAATTATAAAGTTGACTGNGCCTGTGGNGCAACCAATGTTTCCAAGACGCACGCGGATCTCACGCGAAACGATGGGAGGCGGGCCAAATTCTGCTCTCGTCAATGCCCCCTCATTACGGCGAGCGTCTGAAGGATGAGCGATCCACCAAAGCGAAGTGGTCGAGGCACCTCTACCGTTTCCGACCGAGTTCATCCCGGCGTTCACCAGAGATCAAATATAGTCCCATCTGATTCTAGTCCATAACGCAGCAACTGGGGTCACGGAGCGACTGAAGCCAAAGATTCCGCGAGTTGTTGAGGCGTAGCCCATCCGTGATGACGTGGCCTTCTTTGACACGGTGCGCCAGCAGATCGCGAAGCTGGAAGCCGCGGACCGGGAGGGCACGACACCGCCGCCCTGGACACGGCCGTCCGGCAGATCATCAGCCAGCACATGACCGGCACCGGCGTCATCGACATCTTCGCCGAGGCCGGCCTGGGCAAGCCCGGCGTCTCCGTGATCGACGGCGAGTTCCGCAAGAGGTTCGAGACCTCCGACCGCCAGCACCTACAGCTGGAGGCAGTCCGGCGGCTCATCNCCAACGAGGTCAGGCTCATCAGCCGGCGCAACATCGCCGCGGGTCNCAAGTTCTCCGAGAGCTCAACGACGCGCTCAACCGGTACCAGAACCGGGCGATTATCTCGTCCCAGGTAATCGCCGCGCTCNTCGAACTCGCCAAAGCGATCCAGGAGCAGCGGAAGCGCGGCGAGGACACCGGGCTTTCCGAGAACGAGCTGGCCTTCTACGACGCGCTGGCGAACAACGAGTCCGCCCGTGACGTCATGCAGGACGAGACGATGCGGAAGATTGCGCACGAGCCGACCGNCATCGTCCGCCGCGACGCGAAGACGGACTGGCAGGTCAAGGCGTCGGTGCGGGCCAAGCTCCGCACCAGCGTCAAGCACCTTCTACTCCTCACGGGTACCCACTCGACCAGGAACCCGGCGCGACCGAGCTGATCATTCGTCAGGCCGAACTCTTCGCCGAGGAGGAAGTGGCGTAGTCCGGATCGGATGAAGGCCGGCTCATGCCGTAGTCCTGATTGGTACAATCGGACGACTACGGGTGCTGCAAGTGGGCCATCTTGTGCGCTGTCCTTCCCGTGTCGTGCTGGGCATCGGTCGTCAAAACCTGACCACGCTCCCGTCTGGCGGGCGCGCGGCTCGATACCCTCACTGCCCGTAACGCGACAGGCTGTCTCNCAGTCGCCAAGTGCCGTCGCCGACCGAAAGATTCCGTCTCATCTGGCCCACCAAGGGGTTCGCNCATCCAGATGGGCACGCACCGCTTTCATGAATGACATTTCAAACGGCGTTAGAGATCTGAGATCTATTATGGCTGTCGGGATAATCATGTCCGCGTCTGATGTTGTTGCCGGCCCCCTCCAAGCATCTTTCATCGCGGTCCCCGCGATCTCGCGGGCCTGCTGAACGAGGTCGGCGTACGCGGCTCCGACGGTTTCGGATTCCGCCGCCGTCCAGGCAACGTGGTAGGCGAGCCTGGCTTGAATATCCCGAAGCGCCTCGGAAAGCCGAACCCTCTCGTCCGGCGCTGCATCGGTCCGCCTGCGGCGGATGGCGTAAGGGAACTCCTTGTAGGCCGCGTACGTCGCGAATGCTTCAGCGAACGCTGTGCGCAGGCGGTTGCACTGCTCTTCCCGGCTGCGTCGATGGGCAAGCCAGATGTTGATCGCCGCCGCGATTATGCCAGCGAGAAATGCGCCGGAGAGCACTGNGGTCGCCAGGAGATCCGGTCCGCCGGTTGTCCCTCCTTGTGCGCCCGGGGTGGGTGCGGGCGTCCGTGTCACCGTAGCGGTAGTCGTGGCGCTGGTTTGAATCGACGGCAATGGTGCAACGGCGGATCCAGACGTAGTGGCGGTTGGCATTGGCGCTTTCTCTGTTCATTGTTGATATTGGCTGACAGTCGTCGATGTCAGGCATGGATGACCTCGCACCCCGGCCATTCTCCTGTAAGGCGCCACCATTCTTCGCGAAGCAAGTGAGCGACGATGTAGCCGAGAAGGGCAGGCGGGCCGTCGGAACGGCTCCAGCGTCGTTCTATAGGATCGGNGGNGNACCACATGCACAGCGCGCCGCCAGAATAGCGATGTGGCGAGTCGGATGGTCCGTCCGTGTAGACGTGCGGGGACTCGGGAGACGCCAGGCTGAAGACGATCGTGATTGTCTGGACAGGCAGGTCCGCGACGTCGAGNCTGATCTCGACGGCGAAGCCACCTCTGTATCGCCGGAAGGGAAACCGCACCTCCCGGATCTGAAGGCCACAGTCGGCGAGCCGGCGCAGGAACAGGATGCGGGGCGCCGGCCTGGCGAACCAGGCCGGCTCCCGCCATGGTGCTCGGCGGGTCACGCGCTGTGGAGCGGGGTACCGTAGGCGCGGGTAGGCCGGACGAGTGCCGGCCTACCCGAGAGGCCCAATGCGGCGGTCGAGACTGGGTTTGGTCGCCTCAACATCGCTGCCTTGCCCGCCAGCCCGGACGGTGTCGGGTCTTCCAGATACTTCCAGTAGACCCGCGAGAGCACCGAGAGCACCGCTTCGCGGTCGTCGTCGTGTTCGAGGGCCTCGCTGACGGCATCGGCCGCTGTGCGCAGTCGCCGGGCGGCGATCGAGCGGTCGATCAGGGGCTTCACATTGGGCGATACCCCTGCCGGATCCTTCGTCGCGTATCCCGCCTCCAGCCGGGTCGATGNCTTGTCCANCACGGAGAAGAGGGCGGTCGGGAGNCCCATCCCTTCCGTGATGAATTCCCATGCCCAGACGGACAAGTTGTGGGATGAGAACCCGACGGTGGTGTACTGCCGGTTCCATGNCTTGAGCAGACGGATGGTGCGGCGACGGGTCTGGGCGCGCGACTTGCCGCCAGACGTGAACAGCGTAGCGTGCTGCTCGGGGTCCGAGGCTTCCCACTTGCTCTTCTTGAGGTCGGGGATCCAAAGCCCATTGCCGTCGCGGCGGGTGAGCGCCATGACGAGGTCGATGGTCGGGTCCTGACCGTCCACCGGACGGACGAAGTAGATCTTCGGTCCTCGCCTCGACGTGCAGCAACGGGCCTTCGGGTAGACGTTTCGGATACTCGGCCCGAGCAGGGAGCACAGCGCCTCGATAGTCTCTTCAGGAGACTCGTCAGCNCCATCCGGACCGAGCGCCGGGTAGACACGGCGGTCCAGGACGACACCGCCGTCCCCGTCCGCCACTGGATGAATGAAGGTGTGCTGCGCCAGCGAACCGCTGGGGTACGTGCGCAACGCGCCCCGGAAACCGATCGCGACGTCCCGGCTGAGTCTTAGCCGNCCACGTGCCTCCGCGAGCGGTTCAGCGTGCGCGTCGATCCGACCGCGGACGTCGTTGAGGATGTCGTTTGTCTGTCCCATTCGAGTGCTTCGTTCGGTAGGGGTGCGGGCTGCACCTGGGCGCCCGGCCTGGGCGGAGCTGCTTGATGGCCGCTCACCCTTACTGACGTCGGACCGTGAGGCAGCTCCCGCCCGAGGCGGTCGACGCCCCCCAGCTCTTGTTCATTCGGCGCAGCTGCGGCAGATCGAGCGGCCTGGATCGAACTGCGTAGCCGCCAGCACGAGGAAGCAGCGATCACACCGCTGCTCTGCTCTGGCTCCCGCGGGGGCNCAGCCGCAGTGGCCGTTGCCGCATTTCGGCTGCCCGCAGCGCTGNCACGGCGGGCCGAAGACCTCGAACGGGTCGGCATCCGGGCAGATCTNGCAGATCCACCATCGCTCCGCAGGATAGGCCGCGCTGGCGGATCGGGGCGGCGCGAAGCGGNGCCACGCAACGTTGTCCGGCGCGAGTACCGCAATCATGTACTGCTTGTCGCACCAAGCCGCCTGCCCGTACAGCGGGTCGCTCCGGCCCCCATTGCGGTAGNCCACGAAGGTGTTGTCGTGCTCGACCGTGGCATCTCCACGAAGCGCGGCCCGGATCAGTGGCGTGTCGGATTGGTCAGAGCCCCGCGCCGGTGGGACGACCCCCCGTGGTGACGCGAACACCACCCGGCCTGCCGCGTCGAGGAGAACGACGACGCCTCCGCCGCTCAGCAGTTCGGAGGCCCGTACGCAGCACGCTTCGCGAGATGCCTGGGAGTTCTGGAACATGTCGACGATCTCTGTGGCGGTCGGACCTCGTAGGTCGACGCGATCGCGGACCCACCCATCCGGCAGGAGCACCCGGGCGGCGAAGGCATCGCACGCCGCCTCCTCGAAGTTCTCGGAGTCCACGCGGGTGAAGACGCGCTGTCCAAGCTCTGGATCCGTCTGCTGGAGGTGATGACCCAGTTCGTGGAGCACGGTGAACCCGCGGCGCCGGCGCGATCGCGATGCGGCGATGCGGAGGGTCGGAGGCTGGGTATGGTCCAAGTAGCTGCCAGACACCGAGCATCCGTCACCATCACCTGATTCGGGTACGACGGACACTTGGACGTCGGGCCACGACGAGATCGTGGCCAAAGGGTCGGCGCAGAGAACCGCGAGCGATCCCGGATGACGCTCCTCGACAACGCGCAAGATCGCCTCGGCCTGGCGAGGAGCGTCAGCGAAGAGCGGTCTCGCCCGCACTATGCATCCTCCTCGCCCGCGGCGCTACTGTTGAGGAACTGCCGAAGCCGCGAGTCCCAGTCAGACTCGCCGCCGCCGGTTTCTCGCGCGGCAAGGCTAAAGGCGCCATAGCTGCCGTCTAGACGTGCTCGTTCCTCAGCGATACCCAACCGGCGCGCACGTCGAGTCCACGTTGATCTCCACCGTGGATGCTCCATCCGGATGACAAGCCCGGCCGGGAGTGGGCGAACCGAACTCGCGATCTCCCCGGAGGTGACGCCAGTCACCTTCGCCACGAGGTCGATCTGCTCCATCGTCATCGGGACCTTGNCACGGAGAAGGCGCATGGCCTCGGCTTGGCTCACGTTCAGCGAAGCGCAGAATGCGCCAAGATCAAGACCCGATCCCAGGATCGCTGCAAGGGTGCGTGGCTCGATTCCCGGGACGGCAACCGGCAGCCCGGGTGCCTGCCTCAACAGCTCCAAGTCGTCGGTGAGCTCTGCGCGGAGCATAGCCGAAGGGTCCATAGGGGACGTGATCTTGCGGCCCCGTCTCACGACTGCTGGCAATGGGGCTGGCTTCTGCACGCTCGCGGCAGCGATGCATCGGACCAGCGAGTCGCTCCAGACATCCACCAGTTGATCGAGGACCCNGTTCGGCACCGTCGCCGTAAGCCCCGCCCATACTGTGACGGCCACGCCGAACGCGGTCGCCGTCTCACCGACCACGATGCCATGGTCATCCTCCCTGGACGGGTCGATGGTCACCGGCGCACCTTGCACCTCGCGGTCTCGTACAGCCAGTACCACCAGCAACATGANGGTCTCGTCCCAGCGGGCGCGCCACACTTGCCCGACGCGGACCTCGACATCCGTCGAAGCGCCGAACCGTTCCTCTAGCCCCGGCTGGGTTAGTTGGTGCATGTCTGGTNCCTGTGCCGCAAGATCGAGAAGATGCTGGGCAGTCCGCTGGTCGCTCACGGTGTCCTCCGGCGGGGGGTGGGCCGAGTATGCCGGCACCTAGATCTGACGTCAGAACTCCCGCCGCNCTCCATCGGGCNCACGGTCAGCCCAGGGCGGTCGTGGTGCCACACAGCCGGATCACCTCCTTGGCCACTGCCTCTCGGTCTTCGCCTTCGCCGACAAGCTGCCTGAGCTTCTCAGCCACCCTGTCGGCATGCAGGCGCGCCTGCGCCAGGCCGCACGCCAGGAGCACCCGGATGTCGGCCGGCGATGCCAGGTACAGGACGATCCGCCGCTCCACCGGCGACAACATCCCCACGATGCCCGCAGCCGTGGCCGCAGCACTCAGTTCTTCATCGGCGGCAACGACGAGATCCTCGGGAGTCGGCTCATCCGCGTCGGCACGGTTCTCAGCGCCCTCGGGCAGGTAGACGATGTCGGGGTCCAGCACGACCGGGAACCGAGCCGCGAACACGTCGACAAGCTGAGCTTCCTCAAGCGACCCGCTCGCCGCCGTGAAAGCCGCCTGGGCTACGGCGATGATCGATGCCCGGTCCGCGATCGGTGGCCGGCGGGTCGTGCTCGACCACTTCGGGATCCTCACGTTCGGGACTTCACGAGCCGCCCGCGCCAGGTCATCGATGGGGCCAGCCCACGGCGGAACCGGTGTGCCCGTGAGCCTCCAACGGCCGGCGCCCGGCTCGCCAGCAGGCACCTTTTCGAAGGCGTCATCTCCCGACAGGACCTCCACGAGCCGGCGCCGCAACGCCCCCCGTGATGTCTTGCGCACGCTGTCGATCAGCCAGTTGCGGACGGACCTGCGGAGGAGACGTCCGACGGACGCGTCATCGGTCGCCTGCGCAAGGAGGCTCGTGGTTACGGGCCCGATCCGGTCCACCAGAAATTCTTCGACAAGATCGTCGAGATCCCGGGCGCTGTCACGCCGAATTTCCGGGAAACGTCGGGCTTCCTCCTCGACCAACCTGGTGACCAGGTGGAGGCAATCCTGACCGGGATGCCCAAGACGGTGCAGCTCTTCAAACGCGGAGATGACCAACCTCCCTGAGGGCCGCGTCAACGGCGTCGGTGACGCGAATTTTTGATTGTCGAGAAACACGGACGCTGACGCGACCAGCGCCCACAATTTCTTCGGTCCGAGCGCCACTTGGCCTAATGACGGTCTAGGCCACCAGACCGCCGCCGAGCCTCGTCGTCTCACGGTTGGTCGCCGGGAGGGTGCTGGCCGTCGAATATACAGGCCTCGTGCGGGCCGCGACCGAAACCGGCCTTCACCGCACCAGCGTCCCGACTGCGGNGCCAAGGACGTCACGATCGCGATCCGGGCCTCACCAGCGTGACTGGACGGATCCCCNCGGAGTACGACGCGGCGAGTTCCTCACCGGCGTAGGCGGTGTCCGCAACAGTAGCGGTCACCGTCGGGACACGGCGGCCCGCCAACTACCCACCCACCTCCACATCGGCCGTGGNGGGGGCGTACGCGAGAGAGCCGTTCGACGGTTCGTCCATCGGGATACGCATCCTCGTGGTCAGCCTGTGGCGGCGTCGCAGGTGTCAGGCTGCCCCGTTTGGGACTGGAGCTGACGCCGACCTGCCGAACGTGGCCTTGGTGTCGCTGCGTAGCTGCGCGACGAGGTTGCGTGCGGTGCCTGCGCCGATGTGAAGGCGTTTGCGGAGGTTCTCGGCGGAGATCGGGCGGTGATGGAACTGCCAGTGCAGAACGTCCTCGGCGCGTGCCCGGTGGAGCAGGTCCTGCTCCCGTGTGCCCGATCCGTCTCCCCGAGACGTCGCCTCGACCGCAGGCGCTCCCATCCCTACCGGGCCAGGAACCTGNGGCACTTCCGGTCGGTCAGCCGCGATCGGCTCGGTCGGGTCGTCCGCGGCCTGCCTGCCCAGTGCAGCCATGGACGCTGTGGTGGTCTGCATCGCCTGGAGCAGGCTGGGGCCGACCTCCGACCAGCCGATAAGCAGGAGCGGTCCGACGGCGTCGAACGCGGCTTTGCCGTAGTGGCCGGCGATGAGGGGTTCCGCGATGTTCAGGGCCAGCGTTACCGTGCTGGAGAAGATGAGCAGACGCCGCGCCGCCCGAACCACCTCCACCGGCCCTCCGTGCAGGACGAGGTGCCGTGTGCCGACCAGAAGCGCTACGACCGACAGATCAACTGCCGGNGCGGCGAGGATCGCGACGTACGTCGGCACCCCCAGGCGGATACCGAGCGTCGCCACGTTCCCGAACGCGAACAGGAACGTCAACCCGACCACGGTCCCCACGATCGCGGTCACCAGACGGACCGCGACGTCCGGACCCGCCAGACCTGCGGAACGTACGTTCGATTCGATCGATGTTGTTGCAAGGCGGGCGCTCACTCTGCATCGCCCCTGGTCAGGAGCCTCGCGGAGACCGGGCGGACGGTGATCTCGGGACCCTGAACCAAGATCGAACGGTTCTTATTGTGGTGCGTTAGGTCCACGAGCTGGCCCGCCGTGGTCGCTGACCTTTGGTCAGCTTCCCGGCGGGCCGCGATGTTTTCGGGGGGACGACCCACCGAACCCCCCGAGTGCCGAGCTTCGCTCGGCCGGGCATCGGGTTCGAGGAGCGATGGTGACGTCCACGGCCGGCCCGAGGCCGTCCGCCGCGGGCAGGCACAGTCGGGTTCAGCGGCACCTGGAAGTCAGTTGCGGCGCTGGTGTTCGTCGAGGCCGGTCATCTTCTGCCGGATGGAAGTTCCTCTCACGGGCCCGGCCGGGAAAATGTCGGTCTAGTACTACAGCGGTAGCGATCTTTATAGACCCGATCGCCGGGGCCGCCCCGAAGCTCGGCCAGCATCCCGGCGACGAGGGTGGCGACCGAGGTGCAGGACAGGTGAGTGCCGTCCGCCGCCGTCCTGATGATCACTGAGCATGATCGTCCTGGGGTTGAGGCCCGTCTGCGTGGCGTCCTCGGGCACGATGGCCTCATGACTGCCTACTGGATCAGTGTCTACAAGGAGATCGTCGATGAGAGCAAGGTGGCGGNGTACGCCGAGCTGGCCGGCCCGGCGCTGCGTGCGGCCGGCGGCACCTTCGTAGCCCGGGGTCTTCCGGAGCAGACCTACGAGGCCGGGGAGAAGACCCGCACCGTGCTCATCGAGTTCGATTCGGTCGAGGCCGCCCGGACCGCGCACGACAGCCCCGCCTACCAGAAGGCCCTGGCCGTCCTCGACGGCGGCGCCGTTCGTGACATGCGCATCGTGCCGGGCGTGTGACGAGTCGGGACGATCTGGTTCCGGGGGGCGGCGCACACGATCTCAGGAGACGCTGCACCCGGCGATGCGACGCTGATGATGGTCAGCGCTGCTCAGACGTTTCGACAGTGGAGGTGACCGTGGAAAGTGCCGAGGACCGTCTTCAACGGCTCGAGGACCGCGATNNGATCCATCAGTTGTTCGTCGATTATGGCCGGCATCTTGATCAGGGCAACTGGGAGCGGTTGGCGGNCCTGNTCGCCGAGGACGGTGAGGTCCTCCTGGGACCGATGGGGCGGGCCAAGGGCCCCGAGGCCATCCAGGAACTCATGGCCCGGACCCTCACGGCCGGGCTCGGCACCTCGTTCCACATCATTTCNAGCCCCGACGTGACCCTCGCCGGAGACACCGCGACGGCGGAGGTCATGTGGACGGTGGTGGAACGACGCCCCGATGGCGGCCTGGGGATATCCCTGCTCGGGCGGCACCTGGACCGACTGTCCCGGACGCCCGAGGGCTGGCGCATCCAGCGTCGGAAGGGCGATCTCCACCTGGTCGCGAAGCCACCGGCAGCGGGGGCCGCCCAACCCTCGTCGAGCGGGCCGTGAGCGGGCCGAAAGCCCGCCCGCGGTAAGACCAGGCTCCCGACGCTGAAGCGGCGCTCGGCGAAGAACCCGATATCGAGCATCGGGTGCGCNCAACGCCGTTCCCACCCCACGAAGGCGACAGGACCGGCGAGGCCGACGGCAAAGGCGGCCAGGATCGAGGGAGACGTCCAGCCGTCGTCGGGCGCCTGGATGAACCCATAGAGCAGTCCGGTCACGCCGACCACCGAAAGGAAAGGACCATCCCCGCCGACCGGTGGGTCCGGTGATCAGGGGCGGGCCATCGAGCCGGCGTCGACGGCGATGGTCGAACCGGTGATCATACGGGCCTCGTCGGAGACGAGGAAGGCGACGACGTCGCTGACGTCGCGGGGTTCGATCAGCTCGACGGGAAGCGCGTTCTGCATCGCGGCCGCGAGGTGCGGCAGGCTGGCGATGCTCGCGAACAGCGCGGGGTTCTCCACCACCATCGCGGTGTTCACGCCGGTCGGGGCGACGGCGTTGACGCGGACGTTGTCCGGGCCCAGCAGGGCGGCGTAGGCCTTGACCAGGGCGACCACCGCGGTCTTGGCGGCGGTGTAGGCGTCGGCGCCGGCCGTGCCGTCGGTGAACGCCTTCAGCCCCGCGACCGAGCTCGTCACGATGATGGTGCCGGTCCGGCGTTCGCGCATGTGGGCGGCGGCGAGCTGAAGGGTGTGCCAGGCGCCGGTGAGCATCGTCCCGAGCGCGTCGTCCCACACCTGCTGCATGTCCGGGTGGTCGCTGCCGGAGATGATCACGCCGGCGTTGGCGATCGCGATGTCGACGTGCCCGAGCTGGGNGACCCCGGCGTCGAAAGCGATCTGCTGGTCGGCCCGGGAACGCACGTCACCCTTACGCAGCACCGCCGTCCGGCCGAGCTGTTCGATGAGCCGGCCGGTCTCGGCGAGATCCTCCTCCNTCGCCATCGGGTAGGGCACCGTGTCGAGCTGGGCGCACAGATCGAGACCGACGATGTCGGCCCCCTGTTCGGCCAGCCGTAACGCGTGCGAGCGGCCCTGGCCCCGCGCGACCCCGGTGATGTAGGCGACCCTGCCGTCGAACTTACCCACGTCGCTACCTGCGCCTTCTCATCACGAGTGAACTGGACGTCGGCCCCGGCACGCGGCTCGCATCAGGCCGGCGGGTACCCGATCGTCTTGATCTCCAGGAAGGACTCGAAGCCGGGGATGCCGTTCTCCCGGCCGAGACCGCTCTGCTTGTAGCCGCCGAACGGCGAGTCCGGGGCGAGCCAGTGGGCGTTGTTGATCGCGACCGTCCCGGTCCGCAGCCGGCGGGCCACGGCCATGGCCCGCTCGACGCTGCCGCTGGAGACCACGCCCGACAGGCCGTAGATGCTGTTGTTGGCGATCGCGACCGCGTCGTCGTCATCGTCGAACGGGAGCACCGTCACCACCGGGCCGAAGATTTCCTCCTGGGCGATGCGGGCATCGGGATCGACGTCGACGAACAGCGTCGGCTCGACGTAGAACCCGCGGTCGTGCCGCGGCGAGCGGTCGCCGCCGCAGACGAGCTTCGCCTCGGACCGGCCGACGTTGATGTAGTCGAGCACCCGGGCCCGCTGCCGATCGCTGATGAGCGGCCCCATCATGTTCGCCGGGTCCATCGGGTCGCCGTACGGGAAGGCGCGCACGGCGGCCTCGGCCGCGTCGACCGCCTCGGTGTAGCGGGAGCGCGGGACGAGGATGCGGGTGGCCAGCGCGCAGCCCTGCCCGGCGTGGAAGCAGATGTGCGAGGCGGCGAGGCCGACGACCGCGCCGAGGTCGGCGTCGTCGAGCACGATGGAGGCCGACTTCCCGCCGAGTTCGAGGAAGGTCCGCTTCACCGTCCCGGCCGCCGAGGCCATCACCGCCCGGCCCGTCGAGGTCGAGCCGGTGAACGTGATGAGGTCGACGTCGCGGTGCGCGGTGAGCTGGGCGCCGATCCCGTGGTCGGCGGAGGTGACGACGTTGAACACGCCCGGGGGCAGGTCGGTGTCCTCCAGCGCGATCCGGCCGAGCAGCGCGGCGGTCCACGGGGTGTCCGGGGCCGGCTTGAGCACCACCGTGTTCCCCGCGGCGAGCGCGCCGGTGACCTTGACCAGGTTCAGCATCAGCGGGAAGTTCCACGGGGTGATGGCACCGACGACGCCGACCGGCTCGCGGCGCACGATCCGGCTCGCCGGGCCCATGAGGGTCGTCGTGTCGGGCAGGGCCTGCTCGTACTCGTAGGACTCCGCGAGGTCGGCGACGTAGGCGATGTCGGCGATCACCGGCTCGACCTGCATGAGCCGGCTCAGCGAGAGCGTGCAGCCGGTCTCGGCGATGAGGACCTCCCGGACCTGTTCGATCCGGGCCTGCAGCGCGGTCTGGAGTTGACGCAGGCAGTGCGCCCGAAACGCCGGGTCGGCGCTCCACGCGCCCTCGTCGAACCGGTGCCGGGCCGCCGCGACCGCCGCGTCGAGGTCGACCGGTCCCGCGTCGGCGGCGACGCCGAGGAGCTCCTCCGTGGCGGGGTTGGCGTTGTCGAACGTCCGCCCGGAGCGGGCGGCGACGAGCTCCCCGTTGATGATCAGTTCTGACTGGTCGATCATCGACCCTCCTGTCGCCGGGAGCGGCGGTGATCCCGCGCTGCCGTGACATTGGTAACAATCTCGCAGATTATTGTCAACCGCGGGGTCGGTGAAATTGGAGTCGGGGATGGTCCCCTACGCTCCCTGCCAGCGGTACAGGTTCCCGGGGNGGCCGCACCGGCCGTAGCGATGGGAACGGATGGCCAGCCGATGGACGGCCAGGTGCTCCAGGTAGCGGCGGGCCGTGGCGCGGGACACCCCGATCGCGGCGGCGATGTCCTCGGCGGAGGCCGGCCGCCCGGCCCTGGCCCGTAACTGGGCCACGACGGAGTCGAGGGTCGTCGCGGACACGCCCTTGGGCTGGTCCGCGATCGGGGCGACCGCGGGCCGGAGCGCGGCCAGAGCGCGATCGACCTCCCCCTGGCTGAGGTGGTGCGGGGGAGNGGTCGCCAGCTGGCGGTGCGCCGCCGCGAACCGGTGGAGACGGTCGCGCAGCGTCGCGGCGCTGAGCGGTTTCACCAGGTACTGGGCGACCCCGTACGACAGCGCGGCCCGGACCGTCGCCAGGTCGCTGGCCGAGGTCACGGCGATGATGTCGAGCGCGGCGCCCCGGGACCGCAGCGTGCGGCAGACCTCCACGCCCGTCGTGTCGGGCAGGAGGAGATCGAGCAGGACGAGCTGCGGATGACCACGGGAGACGAACTCCAGCGCCTCGGCGCCGCTGTGGACGNTGCCGACGACGGTGAATCCCGGAATCTGGTCGACAATGNCGCCCTCCTGCTCGGCCAGTCGCGCGTCACCGTCGACGATCAGGGTGCGGATCGGCTCGTCAGGCATGCGTCGCGGCTCCGGACGGTCTGGTAGGAGAAACAGTAGGAGGCGTATCGGGTTGATGGTCTGTCTGATTTTCCCGTCTCGGGTGGTGCGTATTTTCACAGCGTACGTCCAGGAATGCATCCGCCACCTGTCGGAAATGCACCCCGGTTCGCCCGACGTTCGTGCAGAAACGGCGGTCGGTGCCCCGGCGTCGCGGCCGTGTCGGCACCGTCCGCCTGCAGATCACCGGCACTATGGTGCCGTGTCTGGAGAATATGAGCAGAACCGTGACACGGGGGCCGGTGCTGAGCAGTGTGGTCGCGAACAGCGACACCACCGGGAAAGGTTTTCCCGCCCGGCGAGGAGGCATCCATGACCGCGCCCGCTCCACCGGCCCCGCGGACCCGCCGTCCGTGGTACCGCCAGTTGTACGTGTGGGTCCTCGCCGGTATCGCCGCGGGCATTGTCGTGGGTCAGCTCGCCCCGGATTTCGCGGTCCGCCTCCAGCCGCTGGGCACGACCTTCGTCGACGCCATCAAAATGGTCATCGCGCCCATCGTGTTCTGCACCGTCGTCGGTGGCATCGCGCAGGTCGACAACCTGCGCAAGGTGGGCCGCGTCGGCCTGAAGTCCATCGTCTACTTCGAGGCCGTCACCAGCATCGCGCTCCTGCTCGGCCTGGTCGTGATGAACGTGTTCCGGCCCGGGGACGGAGTGCACGCCAACCCCGGCGGCCTCGTCGTCAACGACACCGTCGGCGGCTACATCAAGCAGGGTAGAAGCGAGGGCTGGGGCCACTACCTGTCCGACATCGTGCCGAACAGCGTGATCGGCGCCTTCGCCGACGGTGACATCCTGCAGGTGCTGTTCTTCGCGGTGCTGTTCGGGATCGCCCTGAACCTCATCGGGCCCGCCGGCGCCGGGCTCGCCGCCGGGGTGGAGCGGGTCGGCACCGCCATGTTCCAGGTGATGNGGATCGTCATGTACGCGGCCCCCGTCGGCGCGTTCGGGGCCATGGCCTTCACCATCGGCAAGTACGGCGTCGACACCCTGACCAGCCTCGGCAAGCTCATCGGCATCTTCTATGGCACCTCGGTGTTCTTCGTCCTCGTCGTTCTGGGCGCGATCGCCGCCGCCATCGGCGTCAACATCCTGCGGCTGCTGCGCTATATCCGCGAGGAACTGCTCATCGTCCTGGGCACCNCCTCCTCGGAACCGGTGCTGCCCCAGCTCATGCGCAAGCTCGAGGCGCTCGGCGCCCCCCGCCAGGTCGTCGGGCTGACCGTGCCGACCGGGTACTCGTTCAATCTGGACGGAACCTGTATCTACCTGACCCTCTCCGCCCTTTACCTCGCCCAGGCCGTCGACGCCGACCTGTCGATCGGCCAGCAGCTTGCCATCGTCGGTGTGCTCCTGCTGACCTCGAAGGGCGCCGCGGGCGTCACCGGCTCCGGATTCATCGTCCTCGCCGCCACCCTCTCCACCGTCGACACCATTCCGGTGGCCGCCATCATNCTCATCTTCGGCATCGACAAGTTCATGTCCGAATGCCGGGCACTGACGAACGTCTGCGGGAACACCCTCGCCACCCTCGTCGTGGCCCGCTGGGAAGGCGTCCTCGACACCGAACGCCTGCGCCAGGTCCTCGTCCACGGCTCCACCGAACCGCCAGTCCTCGTCGAGGCAGCGCGGGACGCGGCACCTCGAGACGCGGCACCGCGAGACGTCGCCGACCGCCAGGAGGCGGGCCGCCCCGCCATCGAGGCGAACAGNCCGGAGGACCCGGACGACCCGAACGTCCCGGCCGCCGCGGGCGGCCCACACGACGCGGAACTGACGGGTGCGGTTGCCGTCCCCGCACCCCTGACCAGGCAGGGACCCAAACGTTGAGGGAGGCCCGGAGCAGCTACCGTNTGACGGCGACACCGCCGTAGCCGGCGACCTGGACGTCGGGCAGGTCCGTCGCGGTGCCGTCGGGACGCCAGCGGTGCACGATCTGCACGCCGGGGTCGATCAGGTCCAGGCCGGCGAACAGCCCCTCGACCTCCGCGCGGCTGCGCAGCTGCAGCGGGATGCCCTGCCGGTGGTAGGTGTCCATGAGCCTCGACGCGGCAGGAGGATCGAAGTCGGCGGACAGATGGGTGAGGACGAGGTGGCTGCCGGGCGCCAGGGCGTCGAGGAGCCGGCGCAGGATGCCGTGCGGATCGTCGGCGTCCGGAATGAACGGGAAGATCGAGATCAGGGACAGGGCGACCGGGCGGGACAGGTCGAGCGTGCTGCGCAGCTCCGGGGCGTCGAGGATGTGGCCGGTGTCGTGCAGGTCGGCGTCGATGTAGGCGGTCCGCCCCGCCGGGGTGCCGGTGAGCAGGGCCCGGGCGTGGGTCAGGACGATCGGATCGTTGTCGGCGTAGACGACCCGCGCGTCCGGCGCGATGCTCTGCGCGGCCTCGTGCAGGTTCGGGCTGGTGGGAATGCCCGTTCCGATGTCGAGGAACTGGCGGATCCCGACCTCACCGGCCAGGTACCGGGTTGCCCGGATCATGAACTCCCGGTTCTGGCGGGCGGCGATGCGCGCGTTCGGGAACACCGACAGGGCCTGCTCGGCGGCCTCCCGGTCAGNGGGGAAATTGTCCTTCCCGCCGAGGTAGTAGTCGTACATCCGGGCTGAGTGCGGTTGGTCGGTCTTCAGCGCCACCGGGATGCGTTCGTCCGCGAGGGACTTCCACCACTGTCGGTCCTCCGTGGCCCGGTCAGCTGTAGCCTGGTCCGCCGCGGCCCTGTCGATGGTGGCCCCGCCCTTCGGCTGCCCGCCCACCGGGTCGGGTAGATCCGCGCTCGACACCACAACCAGCCCCCTCACCTTTTGTGACGATCCCGCCTGATTGACCCTAATAGGTGGCTGTGCGCTGCGTGTCGGTTTGGTGTGATTGCGTGACCGTCCTCGTCGCGGCGACCCCGAGCTGGGACAGCGCGGCGCCGACGAGGATCACCACCGTGCCGGCCGGCTCGTTCCACGACAGGCTCTCGCCGAGGATCAGGACGCCGGCGAGCGTCGACACGACGGGCACGACGTAGGTGACCGTCGCCGCGACCGTCGCGCCCGCGTCCCGGACGAGCCCGTACTGGATCAGGAACGCCCCGCCGGTGCCGAGGACGCCGAGAACCAGCACCGCGAGCAGGGGCCGGAGCGGGAAGCTGGCGGGCGGNTTCGAGAAGGCGGCGGTGACGATCGCGAGTTCCACCGCCCCGGCGACGAGCTGACCGGTCGAGAGCGCCAGGCTCGAACACCCCGAACCGGTCAGAAAACGCCGCACGTACACCCAGCCGACGCCCATGCTCGCCGCCGCGGCCAGGGCCAGGAGCATGCCGGTGATGCTCTGCCCCGTCGCGCCGTCCCAGACGCCGAACACGACCAGGACGCCGAGAAAGCCGATCAGCAGGCCGGCGAGCTGGCGCCGGGNGGGCCGCTCACCCGGGAGGGCGACGAGTGTGCCGAGCGTCGTGAACAGCGGCGTGGTCGCGTTGCAGATCCCGGTGAGCGCTGAGGGGATCCGCTGCGCGGAGAAGGCGAACAGGGCGAACGAGGCCGCGTTGAGGAACATCGCCGCCACCGCGAGATGCGCCCACAGCCCGAGCCCGCGCGGCAGCCGGTCGCGCCTGAGCGCGACGACGCCGGCAAGGGCGACCGCCCCGAAGACGACCCGGCCGAACGCGACCTGCAGGGCGGGAAATCCCTGCGTGCCGACCTTGACCAGGAGAAAGCTGAGTCCCCAGATCGTCGCGAGCAGACCGAAACGCACCCGCCAGTCGACCCCGGGCAGGGCTCGGCCGGAGACGTTCGACGGCGAGGAATCATCCTCGGTCGAGCCACGACTCCCGGCGGCCGAGTTCGATTCCCGCGGGCTACGAAGGAATGAAGGTGGCATTGGGCCATCATTCGCGCTCTCCGGCGCCGAGAACAAGGTGAACCTGCTAATGAGCACCGCGTAGCATTGCTTACATGTTGAACCTGGAACGATTGCGGGTCCTGTGTCTGGTCGCCAGGTCCGGATCGGTCGGCGCAGCCGCGGACAGGCTGCATGTCACCGCGTCGTCGGTCTCCCAGCAGATTGCGAAACTGGAGCGGGAGACAGGTGCTGAGCTGNTGTTCCGGCAGGGCCGGGGGGTCCGGCTCACGGATGCGGCGACCCTGCTGGTGGACCACGCCGAGCGCATTCTGTCGATGATGGGCGAGGCGGAGGCGCACCTGCATGCGCAGCTCGGAAAGGTGGTCGGCACGCTGACGGTCGGCGCGTTCCCGACCGCTGCCCGGGGATTGTTGCCGGCCGCGTTGCGCCTGTTGGGGGAGCGGCATCCCGATCTGGCCGTCCGGGTCGAGGAGATGGACTTCGCCAGTCCTCTCGTGCGGGTCGGCCGGGGTGAGCTGGACCTGGGGCTGGTCCAGGACTGGGAGAACGCGCCCCTGACCCTGCCGACCGGGGTCCACCGCGCCACGCTGATGGCAGACGTCGCGCAGGTCGCGCTGCCGGCCGACCATCCGCTTGCCGGACCCGGCCGGGACTGGGTCGCCATCGACGAGGTACTCGGCGAGCGCTGGATCAGCCGGACCATGGGATCCACCTGCCACGACTGGCTCGTGCACACGATGCGGGCCCATGGCGCCCAGCCCCGGATCGAGCACACCGTGATCGAGTACCCGACCCAGCTCGCGATGGTCGCCGCGGGCATGGGGCTCGCCATGGTGCCGCGGCTCGGCCAGGGTCCGCTGCCCGCCGGGGTCCGCGTGCTCCCGCTGCGCCCGGTCCTGGGCCGGAGCATCCACGCGGTCTGGCGCGCCGACAACGCCGGTCGGCCGGCCGTGCGGCACGCGGTCGCGGCGCTGCGGGCCGTGGCCCGGTCCGCGTGACGATTCCCGGCGAGACCGAGAATCGAGGGGCCGTGCCCACGCACGGGTGGTTCTTTCTGAGTGGCGTCGTCGGCGGGGCAATACGGGCATAGCGGGTCGCGGCCGCCCGGCATCGTACTTTTGCTGCACTCGGGTGTTGTCACCAGGTTCCGGGATCGTTACGCTTCACCTGCGCCGGTTCACGATCCGCCCTTTCGGGTAGCCGGCGTAATCACGGGGGTTCACGTTTCTGTGCCGGCGCCTGGGTTGCCGGCCATTGTGGACTGTCTCGCGGTCGGGTCCGGCCGGCCGTTTCCGTCTCTTTCCCTGGCCGGATTCCTGCATGGCCGAGATACGGCTGTGCGGATTACGAAAGGTGGGAACATGTCCCTTTACCACACCGAAATCCAGTGGGGCGGTCCGGGTGCGGCCTGGAACAAGGACAGCGACCTGCAGATTGTCATCAGCAACCGCAACGGGGTCGTTCCGCCGTCGGGCCGGCCCGCCACGGGCACCCAGGTGTCCTGGTCCGGCCCGCACGGCAGCGGCAGCGTGACCTTCTTCGACGACGGCGCCTCGTTCCAGGGCGCGGCCCAGTTCCCGGGCGAAGGCCCGGTGGGCTACCGCGGCACGGCCGCGTCGTAGGAGATCGCGGGGCCGGTACGCCGTCAACGTCGCGTTGACGGCGTGCCGCCTGTCATCGGGCGTGCTCAGCGGCCTCGGTGTCACCAAGGCCGCCGCGCAGGCGCACGTCACCGCCGCGCTGGTCGATTCTCCGGCGGTTACTCCTCCGGCCGCCGGCCCGCCGGGCGCTCCCGAGGCGCCCAGACGCAGCCCTCGATGAGCTGCGGCGTGCCGGGGGCGAAGCGCGGCAGGTCGATCAGGCTCGGCAGGTCGGCCGCCATGGCCAGGGCACTGACCGCCGCGTCGAAGGCGTCCTCGCAGCCGGCCGCCCGCTCGAGCAGCACCGCATCCTGCTCCGGGAACCGGGCGTGCAGATGGTCGCGCCGGCTGCGGTGGCGGCTTTTGACCACGCCCGCGGGCGTGCACAGCCGCGGGTAGACCTCGACGACGCGGGGCCAGCCCGGTTCGTCGAACGGCCAGATGGTGAAGCCGGCCGCGGAGAGCTGGGCCAGGTGGCCCATGCCGCGCAGCGAACCCGTGCCGACCGCGCCGGCCCCGCCGATCTGGAAGGTGCTCTTCGGCCGTCGTTCGAGATCCTTCTCGGTCTGGCGGAACGGATCGCCGAGGCGCTGCGCCACGGTCCCCGGCCGGCCCCAGAACGGCGGCTCGCCGTCGGCGAGCAGCTGCTCGGCCNGCGCCCCGATCGCCGACCAGACCTCGCGGCCGCTGCGCCAGCCCTGCCGGGCGCAGAACCATGCGGGAAACGAGAAGGAGAAGTCCAGCCCGACGACGGTCCGCGGTTCCCGGCGGCCGCGGTCGACGAGGGCGGCCACGACGGCCTCCCGGTCGAGCCCGTTGTCCAGCTCGACGAGCCGCCCGGCGACCACCCGGGCCAGCCAGATCGACTCGGCCGCGCCCTTCGCCCGCCCCGACCAGTCCACCGCGATCACCTGCGTCACGAGCTGGAGACGCTATGCCTGCCCCGGGTCGGCGTCGACCGCCGGATCTGCCGGCCACAGCTCGATCGCCCGTTTCACGGCGCTGCGGATGAGCGCGCCGTCGACGGTCAGCGTGGACTCGGCCAGGTCCCGGGCCGCCAGCGAGGTCGTGAAGGTGACCGGACCCGCCGGCGGCAGCGGTCGCAGCCAGTAGCGCAGCCGGGTCCGGCCCGGGACGCTCGACGAGCCGCCGAAGCTAAGCGTCGCCGCGGGTGGGGGGCCGATCGCGGCCGGGCCGAACCCCGGGGGCAGCGCGACAGGCGTGTCCGGACCGGTCGCCTCGGTCCCGTCGGCGAACCGCACCCGCAGTGGCACCCGCACCGGGGCCCCGTGCAGCCAGCCCCGGTTGGGTGAGAGCTTGGCCGCGCCGGGATTCCCCCGCCGCAACACCACGTCGACGGATACCGCGACCCCGTCCGCGCAGGCGGCCAGCCCGGCGAGCACCACGGCGGTGTCGGCCGTCCGACCGATGACCGCCGTGACCGGAACGATGCCTGGAACCACGTTCTCCGGGGGGCCGTCCGACCAGGCCTCGGCGGCCCAGGCATGGAAGGCCGAGAACGGCTCGTCCGCAAAGGAGCTCACCCCCCGAGGATCGCCGATCATCGCGGTGGACACGCCGATATCGGCACGCATCGCCGGAAACCTTGACACCGCGTTCCCGATGCGCCGAGATTCCCGTGGGCCGGCCTCGNCGCGGCCGCACCGGGCGAGAGGATCAGCCCATGACCCAGGACGCCGCATCGCCGCACCCCGCGCCCGCGGGGCCCGTCCAGTCCGAGCCGACCGTCCAGTCCGAGCCGACCGTCCAGTCCGAGCCGACCGTCCAGTCCGAGCCGGCCGCGGAGCCCGAGCCCGCCGCGGAGCCTGAACCGCCCGTCCTCGCCGAGCCGTCGTGGCGGCAGGTGGGAGCGCGCAACCCCGAGTGGCTGCCGTGGGTGCGCGAGCTGCACTCCATCGCCCAGGCCGGGCTCGCCTACTCCCAGGACCCGTACGACCTGGAGCGATTCGAGCAGCTCCGACGGCTCAGCTACGAGATCGCGGCGCACTGCACCGTCGTCACCGTCGAGGCGGCGGAGGGCCTTTTCGGCGGCGAGGTGGNCTACCAGACGCCGAAGGTCGACGTGCGCGGGGTGCTGTTCGACGACGATCGGATCCTGCTCGTTCGCGAGAAGGAGGACGGCGGCTGGTCGCTGCCGGGCGGCTGGGCCGACGTGGGCCTCACTCCGGCCGAGGTCGTCGTCAAGGAGATCTTCGAGGAGGCCGGCCTGCGCGCCGAGCCGGAACGCCTGCTCGCGGTCCTCGACAAGCGCCGTCACGGCCACCCGCCGTACCCGAACGACACCTACAAGATCTTCATCCGGTGCCGGGTCGTCGGCGGGATCGCCGGGGGCGGGCTGGAGACCTCCGAGGTCGGCTGGTTTCCGCGCGACGCCCTGCCGCCGCTGTCCGAGAAGCGCAACACCGCCGGCCAGCTCGCCCTGATGTTCGGCTACCTGGACGATCCCACCGCCCCGGCCGTCGTCGACTGAACCGGTCGTCCAGGCCGCACCGGCATCCAGGGGCGTCAGCGCTCGTTGTCGAGTGCCGCGGCGAGCCTGGCGGCAAGGTCGTCCATCACCCCGGGCGGCACCCATTCGGCCTCCGGACGGCGCAGGAACGTGAAGACGTCCGGGCCCTGGGCCGCCGCGGGCAGATCCCCGGCCCGCGGTACGACGTGGACGTGCAGATGCTCGAACCCGGCGGCCTCCGAGAACGCGGCCACGTAGGTCTTCACGCAGCCGGTCACCTCGACCAGTGCCCGGCTCAGTCGCCAGGTCAGCACCCCGAGCTCGGCGGCCTCGGCCTCGGTGAGCTCCGCCGGGGAGGTGAGGTGCCGCCGGCTGACCAGGACCAGCCACCCCGGCAGCGCCGTCCGGATCGCGTGCGCCGCCCGCCACCCCGTCCCGACCACCACCCGCTCTCGCGGCGGCAGCCCGGCCAGCGCCGCATTACCCGCACACGAATAGCAGCCTTCCTCTCCCTCGGCCGGTGCCACACCGATGCCCATCGTCGTCCCGCCTTCCCGGTGAAGAATGCTCCACGCCTCGCCTGACGATGCGTCGCTGTCGGGCCGCAGAATGCGATCCAGGTGGCCGGGCTGACACGGACGAATCATCTGGAGGCCCTCGGTGGAACTGATCTCCGCCTGACGTGGCCTGCCCGGCACGCGGCTGCGCTCGCGTGTGAATGGCCAGTCCTCACGGTCGACGCAGATCGCTACCGGCGGGTTCCTGTCGACGTCCTGTCACTCTGACCGCCAGCGCCCGCCATGCAACGCCAGATGCTGGGCGGGACCGACGGCTGCCGCCGCGACGGCGCTGGCATGGTCCTGACGGTTCCGCGGAACCGCGCCGGCGCCGTCGGCGGCGAGCCCGACGTCACCGACGACCCCGACGCCCATGACCAGACGGTCCCACGGCGATGCCTCGACGGTCCGGGTCAGGTGGCGCCGACACGCCGCCTGATCACAACCACCTACGGGACCCCTCTAGGCGGTGAAAAGGCCGCTGGCCCAGAAGTCCTTGGGGTCGCGGACGCCGGGGGGGATCGCGAAGACGGCGCTGCTGGTGTGGACGATGTACTCGTTGAGCGCGTCCGACGCGGCGAGCCGGCGCTGGATCGGGAGGAAGCCGGTGCGGGGGTCGCGCTGGAACGCGATGAAGAACAGGCCCGCATCGAGCTGCCCGGTCTCCTGGTTGACGCCGTCGGTGTAGGAGTAGCCGCGGCGCAGGATCGTCGCGCCGCCGTTGGTCGACGCGGCCGCGAGCCGGATGTGGGCGTCCGCGGGGATGACCGGCTCGCCNTCGGCCCCCCTGGTGGTCAGCGGGACCGGGTCGAACTCCTCGGCCGCGCCCAGCGGCGCGCCGCTCGTCTTCGTCCGCCCGAAGACCTGCTCCTGGTCCAGCAGGAAGTCGCGGTCCCAGGACTCCAGCAGCATCCGGATGCGGCGGGTGACGACGTAGGTGCCGCCGCGCATCCACGCCTGGTCGCCGTCCGCGCCGACCCAGACGTGCTTGTCCAGCGACGCGGTGTCCTCGCGCTTGACGTTGTTCGTGCCATCCTTGAAGCCCATCAGGTTTCGGGGGGTGTCCTGGCTGCTGCTGGTCGTGCTGGTCCGGCCGAAGCCGAGCTGGAACCAGCGCAGGACGGCGGTGCCCTGGGCGAGGCGGCGCAGGTTGCGCACGGCGTGGAAGGCGACCTGCGGATCGTCGGCGCAGGCCTGGACGCACAGGTCGCCGCGGCTGCGCAGCGGGTCGAGGTTGTCGCCGGGCAGCGGCGGGATGTCGGCGAGCGCTGCGGGCCTGCGCCCGGCCAGGCCGAAGCGGCCGTCGAACAGGCTCGGNCCGAGGCCGAAGGTGATGGTCAGGTTGCCGGCGGTCAGCCCGATCGCCTCGCCGGTGTCCCGCGGCGGAGAGTGCGGCGCGGCGGCGTCGTCGGCGACGGCCTGCCCGGCGGCCATCCGGGCGGCGGCCGCGGTCCAGCCGACGAGCAGCTCGCGTAGCTGGTCCCGGCTCACCCCGGCGGAGACGTCGAAGGCGGCGAAGGCGAGTCGGTCCTGGGCGTCGGTGGTGATCCCGGCCTGTTGCGCGCCGTGGAACGGCACGACCCCGCGGGGCGCCGCGGCGGTCGCGGGCGACGAGTCGTCCGAACACCCCGCGGCGGTGGCCGCCACCACGCCCGCCCCGGCGAGGCCCGCGGCGCCGAACAGCGCCCGCCGGCGCGACAACGCGACTCGCTCGGCCATGTAGACACCCCTTCTCCCGTGGGTCAGGGGGTTCTCCCACGGGTCGAGAGGGCGGGCGATCGCCCGCCCCCTCGACTCCTCTGACCTGGTCGTTCGCGGTGCACGGCCGCCCGTGCACCGCCCTGCCCTGGTGCGCCGCCCGGCTCCCGCCGGGGGCCGGACTAGCTGACGACGACGCCGGCGACCTGCGACAGCGGCTCGGCCAGGGCGTCGACCGCCTGGGACAGGCCGCGGCGCTGGTCCTGCGTCACCTTGTCGTAGCTGACGTAGCCGGTGCCCTCCTTGTACGGGGCCAGGGCCTTGTCCATCGCGGTGAAGCGGGTGCGCACCGTGCTGGCGAGCGTCGGGTCCAGCGACTTCAGCGCCGGCTCCAGCAGGGTGAAGGCCTTGTCCGCACCCTCGATGTTGCCCTGTATGTCGAGGAGGTCGAGCTTGCTGTACCGCTCCTCCTCGCCGGTGATCTTCGTCTTGCCGACCTCGTCGAGCAGCTCGGTGGNGCCGTTGGCGATCTGCGCCGNCTGGAAGGTCGCCTTGGCCACGAGCGTGTTCAGCTTGCCGACGTCGGTGTTGAGCTTGTCGGCGATCGGCGCGGTGCCCGCCAGCGAGCGGTCGGCGAAGATGGCCTTCTCCAGCCGGTGGAAGCCGGTCCAGCTCGCCTCGTCGGGTGCGTCGTCGACGCGGGCGTCGATCGCGGGGTCGAGGTCGCCGAACGACTCGGCGACCGGCTCGATCCGCTCGTAGTCCAGGCGGGGGGCGCCGTAGAGCTTCGCGGCCTGGTCGAGGTCGCCGGCCTTGACCGCGGTCACGAACGCGCCGGTGGTGGTGACCAGGTCCGCGACCTGCTGACGGACGTAGGTGGCGTAGCCGGTGGTCGCGGCGGTCAGCGCCGTGGTGACCTCGGCGCTGCGGGTTGCGGCGGCGGTCGCGCCGGTGGCCTGGGTGACGGTGAAGTCGACCTTTTCCGTGTCCGCGCCGGGGCAGTAGAGCTGGTACTTGCCGGCCTTCACATTCAGCGAGAACGTCCCGGACAGGCCCGGGGTGAGATTCTCCTTCTCGCCGAGAATGGTGTCGCCGTCGACCAGCTCGGCTTCGGTGACGGCATCCGCGCCCTTGTTGACCACCTTGAACATGGTCGGGCCCGACGGAATCGTCGAAACGTCCGGCGTGCACGCCTTCGACGTGATTGTGACGTTCACGATCTGTTTCGCTCCGGCGGCGCCCGAGCCGCCGGAGCCGCCCGAGTCGCTTCCCCCGCAGGCGACGGCGCCCGTCGCGATCACAACGGCGATGGCGCTATACGCGACAGGTGCGCGGCGCACGTGTGCCCCCAAAATCCTAGTTTCTGCTTTCGGCGAGATGGATACCTGGTGCGGCTGTCCGCGTGCGACTGTCCGCGCGCGGTCGTGCCTGACAGGTCTGCGTTGCGGGCCCGGGTTGGTTACTGGGTGATGGGTGCCGGGTCGGTGGCGGCGGCGCCCGCGGGGTCGCGTTGGGTGGTGTCGCTGGCGTCGGTGGTGTTGGTGGTGCTGGTGGTCCGGGGGGCGCGGGGCGGACGACGGCGGGCCGGCCAGGNGACGTAGGCGGCCAGCGGGATCAGGTACACCAGCCAGGCGACGACCTCGGCGACCACGGGCCGGGGCTGCAACCCCAGCACCCCGGTCAGCACGCTCGCCAGCGGCGTACCCGGGCGGACCAGCCACGACAGGTCGAACGTCCGCTGCTGGCCAGCATTGAGCCAGCCCGCCTCGTGCGCCGTGTGCGCCGCCATCGCCAGCAGGCCGGCCGCGATCAGGACGAGGACGAAGCCCGTGACGCGGAAGAAGCGCGCCAGGTTGAGGTGGACGCCGCCGCGGTAGATGCCGAAGCCGACCACCGTGGCCACCAGCACGCCGAGCAGCGCGCCGCCGCCCGCGGTGCCCGGCGAGCTGCTCGCGTTGAACGCGGCGATGAGGAACACGGCCGTCTCGAATCCCTCGCGCAGCACGGCCAGGAAGGCCATGAGCACCAGCGCCCGGGTCGAGCCGGTCTCCAGTGCCGACGCCGTGGCCGACTCCAACGACCCCCGCAGGTCGCGGGAGTGACGGCGCATCCAGACCACCATGTAGGTCACCATGGCCACCGCGATGAGTCCGATGACCGTCTCGAGCCCCTCCTGCTTGCGCTGGGGCAGCTCGCGGTCCAGGACGTGCAGCGCGATGCCGATGCCCAGGCAGAGCAGGAGTGCGAGCGAGACGCCGAGCCACACCTGGCGCAGGGCGTCCCGGNGGTCGCGCTGCCGGAGGAAGGCCGCGACGATGCCGACGATCAGCGACGCCTCAAGGCCCTCCCGAAGGCCGATCACAAACGTGGGAAGCAAACCCTGCCTCCGTCTCTGGTCACCCGCGGCTTCCGGCTCTGCATGTGCGGCCCGTCACCTGCGGTTAGCCTAAGCTAAGTTAGGGCAACCTAATGGCGTTGGCAAGAGAACCGTGACGGAAGGTGCGGGCCGGGGCATCGCGGCCGCCGGCTCCGCTCGACATGCCCGCGACCTGCCCGCGACCTGCCCGAACGATGGTCATGCTCCGCCGCGGCGCCGCCGGTCCNCCGCCATCCGTCCGCTCCGTGCCGCGACGTGCAGCCATCCGCCCACCCTTCGCGTCGGGTAGTCACCGGTGGTGNGCAGATGAATCGCCGTGGTGGCATTCTGGAGTGTTTTCCGATCCCTCGGCTGCTCGGGCGGACGTGACCTGCGCGTATACCGGAGCAGTGAGGTGCTCCCGGGCAACCTTCATCAGCTCGACCGAAAAGTGAGGGAATGGCCGCCGATCGGCGGAGATGACAGGAATCACACCGCCGCCGCCGTCGGCGCCGAACGGCGGGGCAGGCTGTTACTCACGGTAGTTGGCCCCGAGGTGTGCGCGGTGTCTGCGGTGGTGGGGCGGTCGTGCCTGCATCGGCCTGCGACCGGGGGGGATGCGGACGGGCGGGCGAGGCGGTCCCGGGCACTCGGGTGGTCCAGTCGCATGTTCGTATCCGCAGATACGGTCGATATCGGCTTGGGTGGACGTATGTGCGCAGATTTGGAGGGATTCACTCCGCGTTCGCGGTTCTGTAATCAACAATTCCCGGCGGTGCGCGAGGATCCCGGCTGGACTGCTCCGTTCACCTCGGTCCGGTCGGAAGGAGGGATCCTTCCGTATCGTCGACACTGCCCGCCTTAGTTGGCAGAACAGCTCGTCCCGGATGCTCGGGGCGCCGCAGATGTCAACGAAATGAACGCGCGATCTCGTGGATTATNCTCGCCTGGAAGTTCATGCTTCCGGCGCGTGGTCTTCCTCGTGGTCGCCGCGAATCGCTGGCGAGGCCGGCCATTTCGTGGTCGGGTATCGGTGATGCGGCTGCGCAGGCGGTCCGCTTCGTGGCTGCCGGCCTGATCGTCAGTCCTGCGCCAGATGGGGACGGACATGAATGAAGATCGTGAGAGTTCCAGTATGACGGACGGAAGCGGATCTCATAACGGAGCGCATTTCACCGGACGCGAACAGCGCTCGCCGGAGGGGGCGGCGGACTACGTGGTGGACGGTGGAGTGCCCACCGTGACCCGATCGGCGGCCAGCGGCGAGATCCCGCCGATGGCGCAGCCCTATGTAGCCGCCGGCGCGCTGTTCTTCGACGACGACGGCCGGGTCATGCTCGTCGAGCCCTCCTACAAGCCCGGGTGGGACATTCCGGGCGGGTTTGTCGAACCAGGGGAATCTCCGTACTCCGCCTGCGTGCGCGAGGTGGAGGAGGAACTCGGCATCACTCCGCCGATCGGAGAGCTCCTCGCGGTCGACTGGGCCCCGCGTCCCAAGGACGGCTGGCTGGAGGGGGAGATGCTGCTGTTCGTCTTCGACGGCGGCCTGCTGCCCGCCGCCTGGCGCGAGCGCATCCGGCTCGACATGGATGAGCTCGTCAACTTCGCCTTCGTGGCGGTGGACGAGGTCGACCGGTTGCTCCCGCCGTTGCACGCCCGCCGGGTCGCCGCGGCCGCCCGGCTGCGGCGCACCCCGCACCGGGCCGGCTATCTGGAGCACGGCGAGCAGATTCCCGTCCAGTCCGTGGGGCGTGCGACGGTCGGGCGAGGCGCGGTGCGTCGTCCTCCCGGCCCCGCGCCCGGCCCCGATCTCGCCGACTGGCCAGCCGATCTCGGCGCNCTGTCCGCCAACGCCCAGGAGAGCCACGGCTGACCGCGTCGTGAGCTCTGGGCCTGCAGCCGCCTGGAGCAGTGGCCGGTGCCGAGCCGTGGCCGGTGCCGAGCCGGCGACGAGCCGGTGCCGAGCCGGTGGCGAGTCGGAGTCGGGGTCGGCGGCACGTCAGGCTGCGTCGACGGCCATCTCGGCGAAGGACGCGACGCAGGGATGATTGCCGGCGAGGTGGTGGGGCTCGCCCGGGCGAAGGACGGCGACGGTGGCGAAACCGGCGGCCGACGCGGCGTCGAGTTCGGCGGACACGTCGGACAGGAACACCGCGCGCCGCGGTGTTACGGCGAGCTCGGTGGCGATCCGGCGGTAGGCGGCCGGATCGCGTTTGGGCCCGGCGCTGTCGATGTCGAAGTACCCGTCGAACAGACCGGTCAGATCGCCTGCCGGGGTCGCGGCGAACCAGGCTCGCTGGGCCAGGACCGAACCCGACGAGAACACCGCCAGCCGGACCCCCGCCGCGTGCCAGCGCCGCAACGCGGGGGCGACGTCGTCGAACAGCTCGCCGGTGAGCTCCCCGGCCGCGAAACCCGCCGCCCAGATCAGCCCCTGCAGCGCCTTCAGCGGCGCCACCTTGCGGTCGTCGTCGCTCCACCGGGTGAGCGCGGCGACAACCCGCTGCACCGGCGCATCGGCCTCACCGAGCAGTGACCGCGCCTCGGCGACGATCCGGCGCACCTCGGGATCGTCACCGTGGTCGCGAACCCATGGCCCCAGCCGCGCCCGGGCATACGGAAACAGGCTGCTCAGCACGGCGGCGGTGGGGCTGGTCGTCCCCTCGATGTCGAGCAGGGCGAGCTCGGCGCTCGGGCGTGGCGAGCTCACGAGGCCGCGGCCGGCGCTTCCGCCTGCGGCTGGGCGGCGCTCGAGGACCGCCGGGCGAGGGCGTCGAAATCCGGGATCCGGGTGGCGATGTCGCTGCCGGTGAACGCGCCGACCCAGCCGTCCTCGGCACGGAAGAAGCGGACGGCGGCGAAATCGGGTTCGACACCCATGTCGAACCAGTGGGTCGTGCCCTTCGGCACGCTGATCAGATCGCCGGCCTCGCAGCGCACCGCCTGCACTCGCTCGTCGACGTGCAGGTAGAACACGCCGCTGCCGGCCGCGAAGAACCGGATTTCGTCGTCGTCATGGGTGTGCTCGGCCAGGAAGCGCGCACGGGCGGCGGCCGCCACCTCGCGCCAGTCCGCCGCCGCGCTCGGGTGCAGCGCCGCGACGTCGACGAGCACGAATCCCTCCGCGGCGCTCAGCGCGTCAATCCGTGAGCGGTAGGCGGCGAGAATGTCCTCGGCTTCGGCCCCGGCCGGCAGCCCGGGGGCCAGCGGCCAACGCTCGAAACGCACGGCTATTGCGGCCAGTACCGCCGCGATCCGCGCGGGATCGGTGGTTTCCTCGAGAAGGCGCGGCCGGGCATCGGCCGTCCACGTCGTGAGATAGGTCATCGCCCTTCGATGGTCCGTCGGTCCGGGATGCGGGTCAAGGCCGGAGTCCGGCGCCTGCCGCCGGTTGCGCGCATCCCGGTCGTTTCGCCGGGCGCAATCCACGGTCATCGGTTACGGTCCGATCATGGCGGAGACCGGCGACCCCGAGCCGCGGCCGCTCGTCTGGACGGGCACCTCGCTGCGCCTGCTCGACCAGACCGCGCTGCCCGCGGCGCTGGTCCACCTGGAGGTGGACGACCCGGACGAGCTGGTCGCCGCGATCCGCCGGCTGGCCGTGCGCGGAGCACCCGCGCTCGGCGTCGCCGGGGCGTTCGGCGTCGCGCTCGCGCTGCGCAGGGCCGAGCGCGACGGCTGGGAGCCCGGGCGGCTCGACGCGGCGCTGGGCCGCCTGCGGGGCGCCCGGCCGACCGCGCTGGCGCTGGCCGCCGGCGTCGACGCGGCTGCCGCGTGCATCCCCGACGGCCTGGCGGCGGTGCTGGCGGTGGCCGAGCGGCTGGCCGCCGAGGACGAGGCCGCCAACCGGGCGATCGGCCGCCACGGCGCCGACGGCGTGCTCGCCCGCACGACCCGGCGCCCCCTGCGCGTGCTGACCCACTGCAACACCGGCTCGCTGGCCACCGCCGGGTGGGGGACCGCGCTCGGCGTCATCCGCGAGCTGCACGCCCGCGGCGCGGTCGAGGTCGTCCACGTCGACGAGACGCGCCCGCTGCTGCAGGGCAGCCGGTTGACCGCCTGGGAGCTGGCCCGGGCCGGCATCGACTGTCGGATCCAGGCCGACGGCGCCGCCGCGGGCGCCATCCTGCGCGGCCTCGTCGACGTCGCGCTGGTCGGCGCGGACCGGATCGCCGCCAACGGGGACGTCGCGAACAAGGTCGGCACGGTCGGGATCGCGCTGGCCTGCGCCTACGCGGACATCCCGTTCGTCNTCGCCGCCTCGCGCTCGACGATCGACCCGGACACCCCGGCCGGGGCGGACATCCCGATCGAGGAGCGCGACGGCGCGGAGGTGCTCGCGCTGGCCGGCCACCCGATCGCGCCGCCGGGTGTGCGCGGCTTCAATCCCGCGTTCGACGTCACCCCCGCCCACCTGGTCACCCTCCTCGTCACCGAAGACGGCATCGTCACCTGACGACGGCATCGTCACCTGAAGTCGTCGTCACCTGAGGACGGCATCGTCCCTGACAACGACATCGTCACCTGGCTCCCGCTTGTCCGGAGGCCTCGGTGTCCGAAATATCCCTCTGGACAAGCAGGGTGCCGGGCGGTCTCGGGGGCTAGCCGATCGTCCGCTCGGCGGTGCGCACCGCCCACTCGCACAGCCACTCCACCGCCTCGGCCCGGTGCCGGGCGGCGAGCAGGTCGGCGCCCCAGACGTACATCCCGTGCCGGGCGACGAGGACCGCGGGCGTCAACGGTTCCCACGCCGCGGCCACCCGGCCGGCGAGCACGGCCATGTCCTGGCTGTTCGCGACGACCGGCAGCCGAACCAGATCCCCGTCGGCCGCGCGGCCGAGCGCCTTGAGCATCTCGTGGTCGCGCAGGACCAGCCCGGTCGGGAACCGGTCGGCGGCCAGCACGGAGGCGACCGTGTGCAGGTGGACGACCGCGCCGGCCCCGGTCAGACCGATCAGCCGGGCGTGCAGGACGGCCTCCGCCGACGGTCGCCGCGGTGCCCCGCCCGTCGCCCGCGTCCCGCCCGCGTCCGTCGGCGTCCCGCCCGCGTCCGTCGGCGATCCGCCCGCGTCAGTCGGTGCGCCGCCCACATGTGTCGGCGCGCCGGCATCGTCCACCTCGACGGCGTCGGCGGCGGTGAGGGCGCTCTTGTCCAGGCCGCTCGCGGTGACGAGGATCCGCAGGGGATCCCTTCCCACGACCATCGAGAGGTTGCCGGAGGTCGCCCGCATCCAGCCGAGCCGCGCGAAGCGCGCCGCCTCCCCGGCAAGCGCGGCGCCCGGTCCGAACCCACCGCCGTCACCGCGGCTGGTGCCGTCCCTGCCGCCGTCGCTGCTGCCGCTGTCACTGCTGCCGCCGGGGTCGGTGCGGCTGTCGTCGCCGGGCGCCGCCGGTGCCGTGGACATGGCGCGAGTATGGCCGCGCCGACGGGACTTCGCGGCACATCCGGCCCGTTCCGCGATGGCGGGTGAGTGATCATCTGGCGGGGTCGAAAACCCTGTGGAACGATTTAGGCGCTTGGAGTAACTAGGTGGACGTGCCGCCCGGCTGCTGCCGGGGCGGTCCCGGCGGCGGAGGGGGTGCCGAGTGCGCAGGTACCTGGTCGAAGGTCTCGGAACATTCGTGCTGGTCCTCGGCGGAGTGGGGACGGCGGTGCTGGCCCGCGACGCCGTGGGCGTGCTCGGGGTCGCGCTGGCGTTCGGGCTTGCGCTGCTGGTGTTGGTGTACGTGATCGGGCCGATCTCCGGCTGTCACGTGAACCCGGCGGTGACCCTCGGGCTGTTGCTGTGTCGGAAGATCGAACCGAGGCATGCGTTCGGCTACGTCGCGGCACAGTGCGTGGGTGCGATCGTCGCCGCGGGCACGGTCTGGCTGCTCGCCGACGCGGGGCCGTTCGGATACTCGCCCGGCCTGGAGGGACTCGGTGCCAATGGCTACGGCGTGCACTCACCGGGCGGTTTCGGCCTCGGCGGCGTCTTCCTCGTCGAGGTCCTGCTCACCGCGCTGCTGGTGGGCACGGTGCTCGGCGCGACCGACGTCCGGGCGCCGTTCGGCTTCGCGGGCCTCGCGATCGGGCTGGTCCTCGTCCTGTGCAACCTGATCAGCATACCGCTCGACGGCACCTCGGTGAACCCGGCCCGCTCGCTGGGACCGGCCGTCTTCGTCGGGAGNTGGGCACTGGGGCAGCTCTGGCTGTTCATCCTGGCGCCGGCGATCGGCGCCGGGCTCGCCGCGGCCGTCTATCTCGGCCTGCAACCGGGGTCGCAGGTCAGCGCGTCGACCGCCGAGGCCGAGCTGCCGCAGGAGTCGCTGACCCGGATCGCCCGGGAGACCGCCCGGCTCATCCGCGGCGGCGTCGAGTAGGCCGGCCGTCGAGTCAGCCAGGCGCGGTGCGGCATGCCGTGCCGTGCCGTGGCGGGGCGTGGCGTGGTTCGGCGGCTGGGGGGGGGCGTCAGACCTGGGCGGCGTCGGCGAGCGCGTCGGCGGTCGCCTCGATGAGCTCGTCGGCGACGAGCCCGACGGTGACGCGCAGGTGGTCGCCGTCGAGCGGGGCCGCCTCGAAGGGCGTGCCGGGCGCGGCCCCGATGCCGCGGGCGGCGAGCGCGACCAGGGCGACCTGTTCGTCGGCGACGTCGATCCACAGGTTGATGCCGTCCGCGCCGACCGCCCGCACCCCGCGCGCGTCGAGCGCGTCGAGCATCCGTTCCCGGCGCGCGCAGTAGCGGGCGCGGGCGTCGGCGAGGGTGCGTTCGGTGGCCGGGTCCTCCAGCAGCTCGGCGAGGACGGCCTGCAGCAGCCGGCTCGACCAGCCCGGGCCGAGCAGCCGGCGGGTGGCCACCGCCTCGACGGTGGCGGCGACTCCGCCGACGGCGGCCAGGCGCAGGTCCGGCCCGTGACTCTTGGAGAAGCTGCGGATGTGCACGCAGGACGCCGGCAGGTGGCGGCCGAGGCTCACCGGTGCCGCGAGGGCCACGTCGCCGGCGTGGTCGTCCTCGATCACNGTCACCCCGGTGCCGGCGAGCAGCTCGGCGAGTTCGCGGGCGCGGTGCTCGGTCATGCTCACCCCGGTCGGGTTCTGCGCCCGCGGCTGCAGGTACAGCGCGACCGGGCGGGTGGCCAGGGCCTCNCGCACCGCGTCGGGACGCACCCCGGCGGCGTCCGAGGGCAGCGCGACGACCTCCGCGCCGACCAGTTCCAGCAGGTCGAGCAGCGGCGGGAAGCAGGGGTTCTCCACCATCACCCGGCTGCCGTAGCCGACCAGCGCACCGGTCACCCGGTCGAGGGCGTCCATGGCCCCGTCGACCACCGTGATCGCCTCGGGAGAGAACGGCCAGCGGGCCCGAAGCGCTGATTCCAGCCCGGGCAGCACGGGGTCGTCGAGGTAGCTGGTGGTCAGGTTGCCGCGGGCGATCCGGGCCAGCACGGGGGCCAGGTCGGGCAGCAGCGCCGGGTCGGGGGTGCCGGTGGAGTAGTCCCGCCCGATCCGGCCGGGGCTGCGGGTGACCCGCCGGTAGCGCCGCGCCCCGCCGACGGTGGGCGCGGCGCCCTCCAGCACGAAGGTCCCCGCCCGCCCGCGCGGCACGATGACCCCGGCGCGGGCCAGCGTGCGCCAGGCCTGGCTCACCGTGGTCGGGCTCGTGCCGAGGATCGCGGCCAGTTCCCGCACGGTGGGCAGCCGGGTCCCGCCGGGCAGGCTCCCCGCGGAGACCAGCCGGCTCACCGCCCCGGCGATGCCTCGCGCGGAGCGGTCGTCCACCGCGGCGGCGATCAGTTCGAGCATGGCGTTCGTCCCCCGCCTGTAACAAATGGTAACAACAGGACGATTGTCCGGGTTGAAGTGTGACAGTAGTCTGCGGTCACGCAAAACCGATCCTCCGGCGTGTGCGGACCGGCGTGCGTGGACCGGCGACGGGGTACGGCGAACAGCGCCGGACCGGTCCGCGGCGGTGCGCGGCGGTGCGTGGAAGCGGTACACGGCGAATCTGACACAACAGATTTCTACGGCAGACCGTCGGGGCGAACGCGCGGTGGCCCGGCGGGCCGGCGACAGGGGTGGTGCAGGCATGTCCAGGGTGATTCGAGCCGCTCTCGTCCAGGCCCGCTGGACCGGCGACAAGGAAACCATGACCAAGGCGCACGAGGAGTACGCCCGATCCGCCGCCGCCGCCGGGGCGAAGGCGATCTGCTTCCAGGAGCTGTTCTACGGCCCGTACTTCTGCCAGGTGCAGGATCCGGCCTACTACGCCTACGCCGAGTCGGTCCCCGGGCCCACGACCGAGCGTTTCCAGACGTTGGCCGCCGAACTCGGCATGGTGATGGTGCTGCCGATGTACGAGCAGGAGCAGCCCGGCGTGCTGTACAACACCGCGGCCGTCGTCGACGCCGACGGNCGCTATCTCGGCAAGTATCGGAAGACCCACATCCCGCACGTGACCGGGTTCTGGGAAAAGTTCTACTTCCGGCCGGGAAACCTGGGATTCCCGGTCTTCGACACCGCGATCGGGCGGGTCGGCGTCTACATCTGCTACGACCGGCACTTCCCCGAGGGCTGGCGGGCCCTCGGCCTGAACGGCGCCGAAATCGTGTTCAACCCGTCGGCGACGTCCCGCGGCCTGTCCAACTATCTGTGGAAACTTGAGCAGCCGGCCGCGGCGGTCGCCAACGAGTACTTCATCGGCGCGATCAACCGGGTCGGGATCGAGGATCTCGGCGACGACGACTTCTACGGCACGTCCTATTTCGTCGACCCCGAGGGCACCTTCGTCGACGGCACCGNCGACGCGCACGAGCCCGAGCTGCTGGTCCGCGACCTCGACCTCGACCTGCTGGCCGAGGTGCGCAACCGCTGGGCCTTCTACCGGGACCGCCGCCCGGACGCCTACGGCGACCTCACCGCCCCCTGACCGCCCACCGCAAGGAGGAGCTGACCGATGAGGACGCTCATCACGGGTGGGACGCTGGTCGGACCGCTCGGCGCGACCCCGACCGACGTGCTCGTCGACGGCGAGACGGTGGCCGCCCTGCTCGCCCCGCCGGTCCCGATCGACCCGTCCGCCCGGGGCGCGGCCGGCGCCGCGACGGCGGCAGCGAGCGGCACCGGCCGGCCGGTGGTCGACGCCGATCGGGTCATCGACGCCACCGGCAAGTACGTCATCCCGGGCGGGGTCGACGTGCACACCCACATGGAGCTGCCGTTCGGCGGCACAGCGGCCTCCGACACGTTCGCCACCGGCTCGGCCGCCGCCGCCTGGGGCGGCACGACCACGATCGTCGACTTCGCCGTGCAGCGCACCGGCGAGGTCGTCGAGGAGGGCCTGACCGCCTGGCACGCCAAGGCCGCCGGGCAGTGCGCGATCGACTACGGCTTCCACATGATCATGGGTGGGGTCGACGAGGCCGCGCTCAAGGCGATGGACTCCCTCGTCGCCCACGAGGGCGTCACCAGCTTCAAGCTGTTCATGGCCTACCCGGGCGTGTTCTTCAGCGACGACGGCCAGATCCTGCGGGCGATGCAGCGCGCCGCCGAGTCCGGCGCCACGATCATGATGCACGCGGAGAACGGCCTGGCCATCGACGTCCTCGTCGCCCAGGCGCTGGCCCGCGGCGACACCGATCCGATCCACCACGGCCTGACCAGACCGCCGGCGCTGGAGGGCGAGGCCACCCACCGGGCGTCCGTGCTCGCCCAGGTCGCCGGCAACCCCCCGCTGTACTTCGTGCACCTGTCCGCCTCCGAGGCCCTCGGAGTGATCAGCGCCGCCCGCACCGCCGGGCGCAACGTGTTCGCCGAGACCTGCCCGCAGTACCTGTACCTCAGCCTGGAGGAGCATCTCGGCGCCCCCGGCTTCGAGGGCGCCAGGTACGTCGCCTCCCCGCCGCTGCGGACGAACACCGCCCCGCACGCCGACGACCTGTGGCGCGGCCTGCGCACCGACGACCTCGCCNTCGTCTCCACCGACCACTGCCCGTTCTGCCTCAAGGAGCAGAAGGAGCTCGGCCGCGGNGACTTCTCGAAGATCCCCAACGGGATCGGGACCGTCGAGCACCGCATCGACCTGATCTACCAGGGAGTCGTCACCGGGAAGATCTCGCTGCAGCGGTGGGTCGAGACCTGCGCGACCACCCCGGCGCGGATGTTCGGCCTCTACCCGCGCAAGGGTGTCGTCGCCCCCGGCTCGGACGCGGACATCGTCGTCTACGACCCGAACGCGACGACGACGATCAGCGCCGCCACCCACCACATGAACCTCGACCACTCGGCCTGGGAGGGCTTCGAGATCGCCGGGAAGGTCGACACGGTGCTCTCCCGCGGATCCGTCGTGGTCTCCGACGGCCAGTTCCACGGCCGCGCCGGCCACGGCCGCTACGTTCCCCGCGGCCTGTCCCAGTACCTGCGGTGACCTGCCCTGACCTGCACTGACCTGCGTTGACACGGAAGAGGGAGGTGCGGCGATGCGGACGATCGGCCATCTCATCGGTGGGGCCGAGGTGGCGGACGCCGCCGGTCGCTACGCGCCGGTGTGGAATCCGGCGACCGGCGAGCAACAGGCCCGCGTCGCGCTCGCCTCGGCGCAGGAGGTGCGCGCCGCGGTCGCCGCCGCCCGCACGGCGGCCCCGGGCTGGCGGGCGACGCCGCTCGGCCGCCGCGCCGAGGTGATGTTCCGCTTCCGCGACCTGCTCGACGCCGGCCGCAAGGAGGTCGCCCGGCTGCTGACCGCCGAGCACGGCAAGACCCTCGACGACGCGCTCGGCGAGATCGCCCGCGGCCTGGAGAACGTCGAGTTCGCCTGCGGCGCCCCGCACCTGCTGCGCGGCGGCTACTCGGAGCAGGTCTCCGCCGGCGTCGACGTCCACGAGGTGCGCCAACCGCTCGGCGTCGTCGCCGGCATCACCCCGTTCAACTTCCCGGCGATGGTGCCGCTGTGGATGCTCGCGAACGCGTTGGTCTGCGGCAACGCGTTCGTGCTCAAGCCCAGCGAGCGCGACCCGTCCCCGGCGCTGTTCCTCGCCGAGCTGCTCGGGCGTGCCGGGCTGCCGGCCGGCGTGCTCAACGTGGTGCAGGGCGACAAGGTCGCCGTCGACGCGCTGCTCGACCATCCTGACGTCGCCGCGGTGAGCTTCGTCGGCTCCACCCCGATCGCCCGCTACGTCTACGAACGCGCCACCGCCGCCGGCAAGCGGGTGCAGGCCCTCGGCGGGGCGAAGAACCACCTGGTCGTCCTGCCCGACGCCGAGATCGCCGCGGCCGCGGACGCCGCGGTGTCGGCCGCCTACGGCTCGGCCGGTGAACGCTGCATGGCGGTGTCGGTGGTCGTGGCGGTCGGGGAGGTCGCCGACCCGCTGGTCGAGGCGATCGCCGCGCGGGTCCGCGGCATCCGGGTGGGACCCGGCTACGACGAGGCCAGCGAGATGGGACCGCTGATCACCGCGGCGCACCGGGACCGGGTCGCCGGCTACCTCGACGTCGCCACCGCCCAGGGGGCGAGCGTCGTCGTCGACGGCCGTACCGACCCCGCGACCAGCGGCCCCGGCTTCTTCCTCGGCGCGAGCCTCGTCGACCACGTGCGGCCGACCAGCGCCGTCTACACCGACGAGATCTTCGGCCCGGTGCTCGCCGTCGTCCGGGTCGCCGGCTACGACGAGGCGCTGCGGTTGATCGAGGACAACCCCTACGGCAACGGCGCGGCGATCTTCACTCGCGACGGCGGGGCCGCCCGGCGGTTCACCGCCGACGTCGAGGCCGGGATGGTCGGCGTCAACGTGCCGATCCCGGTGCCGGTCGCCTACTACAGCTTCGGTGGCTGGAAGGGTTCGCTGTTCGGCGACCTGCACATGTACGGCCCGGACGGGATCCGCTTCTACACCCGGACCAAGGTCGTCACCTCCCGCTGGCCCGACCCGGCGACGAGCGCGGTCGACCTCGGCTTCCCCCGGACGAGGTGACCCGGTGGACGTCGGAGTGGTGCTGCAGACGAACCCGCCCGCCTCCCGGGTGGTCGACCTCGCCCGGCAGGCGGAGAACCTGGGCTTCAGCCACGTCTGGACCTTCGACTCCCACCTGCTGTGGGAGGAGCCGTTCGTCATCTACAGCCAGATCCTCGCCGCGACCCGCAAGGTGCTCGTCGGGCCGATGGTGACGAACCCGGCGACGNGGGACTGGACGGTCACGGCGTCGCTGTTCGCCACCCTCAACGAGATGTTCGGCAACCGGACGATCTGCGGGATCGGCCGGGGCGACTCGGCCGTGCGGGTCCTCAACGGCAAACCCGTGTCGCTGGCGACGCTGCGCGAGTGCGTCGGCGTCGTGCGGGAGCTCGCGAACGGGCGTAGCGCGCAGGTCGGCGGCAGCACCGTGCGTTTCCCGTGGGGCGCGGCGAGCCGGCTCGACATCTGGATCGCCGCCTACGGGCCGAAGGCGCTGGCGCTGACCGGGGAGATCGGCGACGGGTTCATCCTCCAGCTCGCCGACCCCGACATCGCCGCCTGGACCATCCGGGCGGTGCGCCGGGCCGCCGAACAGGCCGGGCGAGACCCGGCGGCGGTGAGGTTCTGCGTCGCCGCCCCCGCCTACGTCGGCGCCGCGGACCCGCTGTCGCTGGCCCACCAGCGCGACCAGTGCCGCTGGTTCGGCGGGATGGTCGGCAACCACGTCGCCGACCTCGTCGCCCGCTACGGCGCGGACGGCTCCGTGCCGACCGCGCTGACCAGCTACATCGCCGGGCGCACGGGCTACGACTACAACGAGCACGGCCGGGCCGGCAACGCCCACACCACGTTCGTCCCCGACGAGATCGTCGACCGGTTCTGCCTGCTCGGCCCGCCCGAGGCCCACATCGAGCGGCTGGCGCAGCTCGCCGAGCTCGGTGTCGACCAGTTCGCCGTCTACCTGCAGCACGACGCCAAGGTCGCGACCCTGGAGGCCTACGGCGAGACGGTGATCCCCGCCGTCGCCGGGACGGTCCGCGCGACCAGCGCCGGCACCCAGCCTCCCGCCCCGATCGCCCCGGCGACCTCGGCGCCGTCGGCGACGCCGCCCGCGGTGCCGCCCGCCGTAGTGTCGACAGACGACCCGACTGAGGCGGCGGGCGGATGACCGACGCCGCCCTGTCGACGGCCGCGGCGGCGACCGCGGCCGGTCCCGCCACCGGGTCCCCGCCCGCCGGCGACCTCGCGGGCCCCGACCCGTTCGGCCTGCCGCCGCGACGGCAGGCCTCGGGCGCGGCCGCGGTGCGGGACCGACTGCGCCGGGGTGTCCTCGCGCTCGTCGCGATCGTGCTGCTGTGCGCCGTGTGGGAGGGCTACAAGGCGATCGGGTCGCCGCAGGGCACCCGGCTGTTCGGCGCTCCGGTNCTGCCGCGGACCACGGACACGGCCATGCCGCACGTCTGGTCGGTGCTGGCCGAGCTGGGCCGGCCCGAGCTCAGCCTGCGCGACGACCGCACCGTCGGGGAGTCGGTGCTGCGCGGCATGTGGTTCTCGTTGCGGGTGGCGCTCGCCGGCTTCGGGGTCGGGGTCGCCGTCGGCGTGCTGCTCGCCGTCGCGATGGCCCGCCTGCGGGTGCTGGAACGCGGGCTGCTGCCGTACGTGATCGCCAGCCAGACCGTCCCGCTGGTCGCGCTCGCCCCGCTGGTGGCCGGCTGGGGCGGCCGGCTGCACCTGGGCGGCCTGGAATGGCAGCGCTGGATGTCGGTGGCGCTGATCGCCGCCTACCTGGCGTTCTTCCCCGTCGCCGTCGGGATGCTGCGCGGGTTGCAGGCGCCGGCGGCGGAGTCGGTGGAGCTGATGCGCAGCTACGCGGCGTCGTGGTGGCAGACGCTGATCCGGCTGCGGCTGCCGGCGTCGGTGCCGTACCTGATGCCGGCGCTGCGGCTCGCGGCCGCCTCGGCGGTGATCGGCACGGTCGTCGCCGAGATCTCCACCGGCACCCGCGGCGGCGTCGGGCGACTGATCATCGACTACTCCATGTCGGCGAGCAGCGACGCGACCCGGCTGTACGACGCGGTGCTCGGCGCCGCGGTCACCGGGCTGGTCATGGCCGCCGCGGTGGCGTTGCTGGAAGCGGCGGTCGGCCGCCGGTGGGGTCGTCATGCCTGACGGCCCGCGCGGGCGGCGCACGGAAGCGAGGACGAGCGGCATGACGGCGCAGCCCATCCCGGCGGCGGGCACGGCCGAGGCGGCGGACGCGGCGCCGGCCACCCCGGCCACCCCGGCCGCAACAGCCACCCCGGACGCGGCGGTGGTGGTGCGCGGGGTGACGAAGGCGTTCGACGTCGCCGGGGCGGCGCCCACCGTGGCGCTGACGGACATCGACCTGACGGTCACCCGCGGCGAGTTCGTCTCGCTGATCGGACCGTCCGGCTGCGGGAAGTCGACGCTGCTGCGGCTGGTCGCCGACCTGATCCCGCCGACCCGCGGGGAGATCCTCGTCGGCGGCCGGCCGGCGCGTCAGGCCCGCCTCGACCAGGACTACGGCATCGCCTTCCAACAGGCCGGCCTGTTCGGCTGGCGCACCGTGCTCGGCAACGTCGAGCTGCCGCTGCAGGTCCACGGGATGCGCAAGGCCGAGCGCCGCGCCCGCGCCCGGGAGCTGCTCGACCTGGTCGGGCTCGCGGACTTCGCCGGCCACTGGCCCGACCAGCTCTCCGGCGGCATGCAGCAACGGGTGGCCATCGCCCGCGCGCTGGCCGAGCGGCCCCGGCTGCTGCTGCTCGACGAGCCGTTCGGCGCCCTCGACGAGATGACCCGCGAGCGCATGCAGGCCGAACTCGCCCGCATCCGGCGGGAGACCGGGACCACCGTCATCCTCGTCACCCACTCGATCCCCGAGGCGGTGTTCCTCTCCGACCGGGTGGCGGTGATGTCGGCGCGGCCGGGGCGGATCACGGCCATGGTTGCGGTGGAGCTGGCGGCGCGGACCGGCGCGGGCCGCGGCGTCGACAGCACCGACCTGCGGGAACAGCCCGAGTTCTTCGCCGCGGTCACCGCCGTGCGCGAGGCGCTGCGCGCCGGCGACTCCAGCGGGGTCGGGGTCTCGTGAGCGGGGTTCGGCTGCCCGCCCGGGTGCTGGCCCGCGGCCGGGTGTTCCTGCCACCGCTCGTCGTCGCGGTCGTCGTCCTCGGCGCCTGGCAGGCGTTCGTCGACCTGGACGACGTCCAGCCCTACCTGCTGCCGAGCCCGTCGGCGATCGCCCACCAGTTCCGCGAGCACACCGGTCCGATCCGGTCGGCGGCGTGGGTCAGCGGGGTCAACGCGGCGGTGGGGTTGGCCCTTGGCGCGATCGCGGGGCTGGTCGCGGCGGTCGTGGCGGCGCGCTCCCGGTTGATCGACGGAATGCTCGCCCCGGTCGCCGCCGCGATGAACGCCATTCCGATCATCGTGCTGGCCCCGCTGTTCAACGCGATGTTCTCGACGACGTCGTCGGTGCCGCGGCGTGCGGTGGTCGCGGTCGTCGTGTTCTTCCCGGTGTTCGTCAACACCGCCCGCGGGCTGCGTGAGGTCGCCCCGGTGCACCGCGAGCTCATGCGCAGCCTCGCGGTCGGGCCCTGGCGGTTCGCCCGGACCGTGTCGCTGCCCGGGGCGCTGCCGTTCTTCTTCACCGGGCTGCGGCTGGCCTCGTCGCTCGCGGTCATCGCCGCGGTCGTCGCCGAGTACTTCGGCGGCCGGCAGAACGGCCTCGGATCGCGGATCACCTCGGCGGCGGCGAACAGCGCCTACCCCCGGGCCTNGGCGTTCGTCGTCGCGGCCTGCCTGCTCGGCCTGCTGTTCTACCTGGTCGTCCTGGCGGTGGAGCGGGCGGCGACGCCCTGGCGCCGGCATGGCGGCCGATAACTCCACCTACCACGAACCGGGAATCCGGCGTACCTACCCGACCCGGCATTCACGCACGAGGGCCGGCACTCATCGACGAGGGCCTGCATTTGTTCACGGGCGCCTGCACTTATTCACGAGGGACAGTGGGAGCGACATGAGAAGGAAAAGGATGCTGGGCGGGCTCGCGGCCGGGTTGGCCGCGGTGCTGGCCCTGGCCGCCTGCGGCTCGGACGGGGGCAGCAGCGGCTCGGCCGCGTCGACGACCGGCACCGGGGCGAAGCTCACCCCGGTGAAGCTGCAGTTGCAGTGGTTCACCCAGGCGCAGTTCGCCGGCTACATCGCGGCGAAGGAAAAGGGCTTCTACCGCGACGCCGGTCTTGACGTCAGCCTGCTGGAGGGCGGCACGGACATCGTGCCGCAGACGGTGCTGGCGCAGGGGCAGGCCGACTTCGCCGTCGCCTGGGTGCCGAAGGCGCTGGCCTCCCGTGAGCAGGGCGCGCAGATCACCGACATCGCGCAGATCTTTCAGCGCTCCGGCACCCGGCAGGTCAGCTTCGCCGACGCCGGCATCGGCGGGCCGGCCGACCTCAAGGGCAAGAAGGTCGGCAACTGGGGCTTCGGCAACGAGTACGAGCTGTTCGCCGGCATGACGAAGGCCGGGCTCGACCCCGGCAGGGACGTCACCCTCGTCCAGCAGCAGTTCGACATGAACGCGCTGCTCTCCGGCGACATCGACGCCGCCCAGGCGATGAGCTACAACGAGTACGCCCAGGTGCTGGAGGCGAAGAACCCGAAGACCGGCGAGCTGTACAAGCCGTCGGACTTCACCGTCGTCGACTGGAACGACGTCGGCACCGCCATGCTCCAGGACGCGGTGTGGGCGTCCACCGACAAGCTCCAGAAGGACCCGGCGTACCANCAGACCGCGACGAATTTCCTGACCGGTTCGCTGCGCGGCTGGATCTACTGCCGCGACCACGCCCAGGAATGCCGCGACCTGGTCGTCGCCGCCGGCTCCAAGCTCGGCGCCAGCCACCAGCTCTGGNAGACCAACGAGGTCAACAAGCTGGTCTGGCCGTCACCGGGCGGCATCGGGATGGTCGACAAGGCGGCCTGGGACCGGACCGTCCAGATCNCCAGGGCGACGAAGAACGCCGACGGCCAGACCGTCCTCACCAAGGCCCCCGAGGGCCTCGCCTACACCAACCAGTACGTCCAGCAGGCGCTGGCGTCGCTCAGGGCGGACGGCGTCGACGTCACCGGGTCGAGTTTCAAGCCGCTGACCGTCACCCTGAACCCGGGCGGCGGCTGACCCGTCCCACCGCCGCGCGCCCGCCGGCCCGAACCCGGGTCGGCGGGCGCGCGGCGCGTCCGCCCGGACCGGGCGGTCCCACCCGCGGGACGCCGACGACGAGGAGAGGACCCGATCCCTTGACGACCACCCCGGCCACCCCCGCCACCCCCGCCACCCCCGCCAGCCCCGACGTCGCCGGCCGCAGCGAGGCGTACGCCGACGATCGTCGGCACGTGTTCCACTCCTGGTCGGCCCAGGCCAGCCTCGACCCGGTGGTCGTCGCCGGCGCCGAGGGAAGCTGGTTCTGGGACGAGTCCGGCCGCCGCTACCTGGACTTCTCCTCGCAGCTGGTCAACGCCAACATCGGCCACCAGCACCCGGCGGTGGTCGAGGCGATCGCCGCGCAGGCCCGTTCGCTGACGACCGTCGCGCCGTTCCACGCCCACGAGGTGCGTTCCCGCGCCGCGCGCCTCATCGCCGAACGCGCGCCGGGCGACCTCGACCGCGTCTTCTTCACCAATGGCGGGGCCGAGGCCACCGAGAACGCGGTGCGCATCGCCCGGCTCGCCACCGGCCGCCACAAGATCCTCGCCGCCTACCGCTCGTACCACGGCGCGACCGGCGGCTCGATCACCCTGACCGGGGAGCCGCGACGCTGGCCCAGCGAACCGGGGATCCCCGGCGTGGTGCACTTCTTCGGGCCCTACCCGTACCGCTCGCCGTTCCACGCCGTCGACGCCGCCGAGGAGTCCGACCGCGCGCTCGCCCACCTCGCGGAGGTGATCGCGCTGGAGGGCCCCGCGACGATCGCGGCGATCATCGTCGAGCCGATCGTCGGCACGAACGGGATCCTGGTGCCGCCGCCGGGCTACCTCGCCGGGGTGCGTGAGCTGTGCGACACCCACGGCATCGTGTTCATCGCCGACGAGGTGATGTCCGGCTTCGGCCGGTGCGGCGAGTGGTTCGCCGTCGACCACTGGGGGGTCGTCCCGGATCTGATCTGCTTCGCCAAGGGCGTGAACTCCGGCTACGTCCCGCTTGGCGGGGTGATCCTCGCCCCGCATCTCGCCGACGCCTTCGCCGAGCGCCCCTACCCGGGCGGGCTGACCTACTCGGGGCACCTGCTGGGCTGCGCCGCGGCGGTCGCCTCGATCGAGGCGTTCGAGGCGGAGGGGATCCTCGACCACGTGCGGATGCTCGGCACCGAGGTCATCGGGCCGGGGCTGGCGAAGCTGGCGGCGAACCATCCGTCGGTCGGCGAGGTCCGCGGGCTCGGGGTGTTCTGGGCGCTGGAGCTGGTCCGCGACGGCGCCACCCGCGAGCCGCTCGTGCCGTTCAACGCCGCGGGCCCGGCCGCGGCCCCGATGGGTGCGGTCGCCGCGGCCTGCCGCGAGCGCGGCCTGTGGCCGTTCACCCACTTCAACCGGGTGCACGTGGTCCCGCCGTGCACCATCTCCGTGGCGGACGCGCGGACCGGTCTGGCCATCCTCGACGAGGCGCTGACAATCGCCGACGGCTTCACCACGGCCTGACCCCGCACATGCCGGAGCCCCGGCGGGGACCTACCCGCCGGGGCTCCGGGTGGTGCAGGTGGTGCGAGTGGTGCGAGTCGGAAAGTCCGCTCAGTGGGTGGGTTCCCCCGTCCGGGGACTGTCCTGCTCCCGCGCCGGCTGGCCGGGGACCTGTCGGACGTGACCGCCGGTGCCGACCGNCTGGCCGGCGGAGGTCAGCGCGTCCGCGGGCAGCGGGGTGTGCGCCAACTCCTCGATGTCATCGGCGGACTCGACGGAGATCCGCGGCAGGATCCGGTCGAGCCAGGCCGGCACCCACCAGTTCGCCTTGCCGAAGATGTGCATGAGCGAGGGCACGAGGATGGTTCGGATGATGAACGCGTCGATCACGATCGCGCTCGCGAGCCCGAGCCCCATCAACTTGATGACGCGTTCGTCGCCGAGGATGAACGAGGCGAACACCAGGGTCATGATGGCGCCGGCGGCGGAGATGACCCGGCCGGTCTCGGCCTGCCCGAGCGAGACGGCGAGCCGGTTGTCCCGGCGCGCGGTCCACTCCTCGTGCATCCGGCTGACCAGGAACACCTCGTAGTCCATGGACAGGCCGAACAGGATCGCGAACAGGATGACCGGGATGAACGCCTCGACCGGGCCGCCGCTGATGCTGAACACCGACGATCCCCAGCCCCACTGGAACACCGCGACGACGACGCCGAAGGCCGCGCCGACGGCGAGCAGGTTCATCACGGACGCCGTCAAGGGGACCAGCAGGCTGCGGAAGACCGCGACCAGCAGCAGGAAGNCGAGCACGACCACGATGCCGATGAACAGCGGCAGCTTGCTCGACAGCGTGCTGGAGAAGTCCTCGAAGATCGCCGTGATACCGCCGACGTAGATCCCGGTGCCGGACCGGTTGGCCTGCGGGACGACGTCGTCGCGCAGCTTCTTCAGCAGCTTCGAGGTGTCCTCGGCCTGCGGGCTCGTCGTCGGGTACAGGGAGACGATCGCCGCCTGGCCGTTCGGGCTCGNCCGTGGCTCCGACACCGACGCGACGCCCGGGGTGGCGCGGGCCGCCTTCACCACGGCGTTGAGGTTGGCGGTGTCCTGCGGGGACTTGATCTCCGCGACGATCGTGAACGGGCCGTTGAAGCCGGGGCCGAACCCGTCGGCGAGCAGGTCGTACCCGCGCTTGGTGGTCTTCGAGGTGTCGCCGTTGCCGAGGTCGGAGGAGCCGAGCCGCAGCGAGAAGAACGGGATCGCGATGACGAGGATCACCACGGCGCTGATGACGGCGAACAACTGGGGCCGGCGCTCGATGCCCTTGGCCCAGCGCCACCAGAAGCCCCCGGTGTTCTCGTACTCCGGGCCGCTGTCGGCGAGCTTGCGTCGGTCGCGCTTGTTCAGCACCCGCATGCCGTAGAAGCCCAGCAGGGCGGGCAGCAGCGTGACGGCCGCCGCCATGGTCATCGCGACGGCCACCGCCGCCGAGATCGCCACGCCGTACAGGAAGCTCACCCCGAGGGCGAACATGCCGAGCAGCGCGATGCAGACCGTGATGCCGGCGAACAGCACGGCGCGGCCCGAGGTGTTCACCGCGGTGACCGCGGCCTCCTCGGGCGACTTGCCGGCCCGCAGGCCGATGCGGTGCCGGTTGACGATGAACAGCGCGTAGTCGATCCCCACGCCGAGGCCGATCAGGGTCGCCAGGATCGGGCTGAACTCGGCGATGGTGAGCACGTGCGAGAGCAGGATGATCAGCAGGCTGCCGACCCCGAGCGCGACGATGGCGGTGATCAGCGGCAGCGTCATGGCCAGCAGCGAGCCGAAGGCGATGAACAGGATGATCGCCGCGGCGACGATGCCGATGAGCTCGCTGTAGCTCTGCTGCTGCTGCTCGGTGATCGACACGACCTGACCGGTGGCCTCGACCTGCAGGGTGCTGGAGCCGTAGCCGCGGGCGGTGTCGACGAGCTGCTGGATGTCGTCCTTGGGCAGGTCGATGCCCTGCTCGTCGAAGTCGATCGTGGCGAAGGCGGTGAGCCCGTCCTTGCTGACCTGCGAGGCCCCGCGCGGGCCGTAGGGGCTGCCGACGTCCGAGACGTGCGGGACCTTGGCCAGCTTGTCGAGCATCTCCGCCACCGGCGCCTTCAGGGCCGGGTCGGTGATGGGGGCGCCGTTCTTGCTGTGCAGCACGATGGTGGCGCTGTCTCCCGAAGCGGCCGGGAAGTCGCGCTGCAGCAGGTCGATCGCCTTCTGCGAGTCGGTGCCGGGCAGGGAGAAGGCGTCCTTGTAGTCGCTTCCGGCCGCCTGGCTGATCCCCCCGAGGCCGATGATTGCGACGATCCACAGGAGTAGTACGAGCCAGCGGTGCCTGAAGCACCATCGGGCGAGCGAAGCCACGGTTTCCCCTCGAGCGTTGATGATCGGTCGGTGTCGTCACCTGCGACGTCTTGATCGGCAGCGATTGTTGCCTGCTACCTGGGAACTTACCGGTCGTTTAGTAGGTAAGGTTGAGGGTAACATTCGTCGCNGACTCGATCGGAGGGGTGCAGGGCTGCCATGGTCGAGTCGACGTCACCCGGGTCAGCGAGCGATACCAGGTCGCGGATCCTCGCCGCGGCGGTGAGCCTCTTCGGAGAGCAAGGGTATGCCGGCACGTCTGTGAGGGACATCTCCGAGCGACTCGGCGTGACGAAGGCGGCACTCTATTACCACTTCCCGTCGAAGGAGACCATCCTCGANGCGCTGCTGGAGCCCTTCGTCTCCGAGCTGGGCCGGCTGGTCGAGCTGGTCCACCAGTNGCCGGCGCCGAGCGCCCGGGTCCTGCTGGAGCGGATGGTCGACATCATGGCCGGCCCCGGCGGCGTCCTGCTCGCCTTCGTCAACGATCCCTCGGTGATTCACCGCAAGATCGGCAAGAGTGACATGCTCTCCCTGCAGCAGGCCCTGGTCGGGGCGCTCGCCGGTCCGGCGCCGTCGGACCTGCGGCTGCTGCGGGCGCACTGCGCGGTCGGCGCGCTGCGCGCGGGGATCCTCGGGATGGCGCTCGAGCGCGCCCACGCCCAGGCCCGCGCCGAGGACGCCGACGGCGCCGGGGCTGTCAGGGGCGGGGGTGTCGCCGGGGTGGGTCCCGGCGACGCGCTGGCCGCCTTCGGTGGGTCCGGCCCGATCGGGGCGGCCGGCCGCGGGGAGCCGCTCTGCTCGGCGGCGCTGCGCAGCGTGGCGGCCCGGCTGCCGCAGAGCATGCGGCCGCTGGTCTCTGCCGCCGAGCGTCGCGAGATCGTGGCCGCCGCGCTCGCCGCCCTCGGCGCCGAGGAACCGGTGCCCTGGCCGCCGGGAACCGCCTGCCGACCGGGCGGGGGCGAGGGCGCCCGGTCCACCGGGACCACCGGATCGTGCGTGGAATCCGCGACATCCGGGGNGCTGTCCGCGTCGGTTTCTTCCGCATCCTCGCTTCCCGGTGTGCGGGGAGTCGGGGTCACCCGGATCGGTGGGCCGAATCCGTCGGGCATCCACCCGGGGTAGTCCATCCGCTGGATGGATGAGTGGATTGAACCGGNATTCGTGCGGGTGATCGACTGGTGCGGTTGAGTGTCCGATTGGGGTAGTCGGCACCCCCGGCGGCCACCGAACGTGCCTCCGTCGTCGTGCCGGCGACCACTGTCGGACCTCCCGTGATGCAACTTCGGGGCACATGTGTCGGATGTCACCGTGGCGGGTGATATCCACGCCCGGCGGTCCGTCCATTAGGTTCGGAGAAATGCCGCTTTCGATCACGTTTGTCGAAGGCGGTAGGGTGGTCGTCGTGTGGAGGATGGATCAGTGCTCGGACGATGCCCCACCAGCCTGTCCGGCGTACGTCGCGGACCGGCCCGACCCGGCGCGGGAACGATCCACGGATGAACCTGGGCGCCGACGTGGCTGCTCCGGTGGCGACCCGATCGGACTGCCGGCAGGGTACTGACGGCAGAGGTGACGGGCCTGCGCCCGCCGGTTGTGATGTCGTGGTGACAGCCCTGCCGCGGATCGTCGCCGGGTAATTCCGGCGTAGGCAATGCGGTGGGAAATCGCCCCAATACCCGGGCCGGCCGTGGGAAGCGGTTCGCGCGTCCCAGCAGAAGATCCCGAATCCATCGTACGACCGTCAAATCGGACCGCACCCGCGGCCGGCGATAGCGGGCGGCCCTGATAGNGGGGACCGTGGCGATAGAGGGAGTGTGATAGGGAGTCCGGAGCCGCGCATGTGATCCGCCCGCCCCGATGTCGCCCATCTGACCATGGACGATCCGACGGCGGGACGGTGAAATGGTGGGAGTCGTGGACCCGGTGGCGCTCGCGCGCCCGGGGTCCTGAAGTCCGACGCTTGAGAAGCAGTAGCTGTCCGGATCGGCACGGCCATCGAGTGTGGTCGAAGCGGTGGTCCGACGGGAGAGCTCGTGCCATCGGACCATGCCGATCACGCTGGGTCGGGCCACCTCGCGACGCGGGGCGAGATGAGTGGGGAAAGTAGCAGGTGACGTGCAACCAGTGCCCGCGGGGGAGAACTGCGTGAAAGGAACGACCGGAAGTGGTGTGTCATGAGCACACGGTCCCGGCCTGCTTTCCGTGAGGGAGGGTTGACCGTCCTCACCAACCGGACCGCGCGAACGGGCACAGCCCCCGCCACCTGGCCGCCTCGAACGGCCGTCGTGACCGGCGCATCCAGTGGCATCGGGCGAGAAGCAGCCCTGCTGCTGGCCGCCGGCGGCTGTCGCTCGCTGCTGGTCGGCCGCAACGGCGCGGCGCTGGACGAGGTCGCTGCCGCCACGGAGGGTCACCGCATCTCCGTCGACCTGTCGGCCGCCGGTTCGGAGGTGGCGGTCGCCTCCCGGGCCAGTGAGCTGCTCGGCGATGTCGACCTGCTGGTGTGCTCGGCGGGGCTCGGCGCCGCCGGCCCGTTCGACATGATGTCGCCGGAGGCGATCGCGGAACTCGTCGCGGTCAACGTCCTGTCGCCGATGGCGCTCGTCCGGGCCATGCTGCCGGCCATGCTGGATCGTGGGCAGGGGCGCATCCTGATCGTCGGCAGCATCGCCGGTGCGCTCGGCGTGCGCGGCGAGGTGGCCTACTCCGCGACGAAGGCGGCGATGGTCGGCTTCGCTGACGCACTGCGGGCCGAAGTCGCCGGACGCGNCATCACGGTGACGTTGTGTTTACCTGGCGTCGTCGACACCCCGTTCTTCCACCGCCGCGGTGCGCCGTACGTGCGGCGATGGCCGCGGCCGATCCCGGCCGCGCTGGTCGCCGAGCGCATGCTGGCGGCGGCGGGACGGGGTAGCGCGGAGGTCTGGGTCCCAGGGTGGCTGCTCGGCGCGGTGCGGGTCCACGGCGCGGTGCCGTCGCTGTACCGCAGGTTGGCGGGTGTCTTCGGATGATCCGGTACCGGGGGCGTGCTGCCGGCTGGCCCGTGTCGCCCATTGGGGGTGAGTGACACCGACCACAGCTGCGGCGGCCTTCGGGCCGCCGGCGGCAGACGCGCAGGGTGGGGCCGAGGGCGCAGGGCGCCGTCGGCCCCGCGCCGCCGGAACCCGGGCGGCACCACGGCGCGCCTGCCAGGACCGGTCACCTGTGTCGGTCCGTCCGGACCTGCGCAGCAGGTCCCGCGTGAGGCGCGCCCATGACCTCCGGTGCGATCGGGCGCCCTGGTCCGTCGGCGGACCGGGTCGTCGCCAGCGCAGAACCCGCCGAACCTCGGCGCTGCCCAAGGCCGCGGCGCCGGCCAGGATCCGGCTCCGGCCAGGATCCCGGGCGCCGGCCGCGGCCTGGCGCAGGGACCCCCATCCCGGCACACCGCGCCCGGAGTGCAGACCGTCATCGAAGGAGAGGCGTATGACCGCCATCGACGCCCCAACCGGCCCACCACGCACGCCTGCGCTGTCGGGCGCGACGGGCCTGTCCACTCCCGCCGAACAGCTCCTGNGCGCCGCGCCGGCGGAGAACTTCCCGGTCTCGCCGATCGTGCTGCCCGCGGCCGTGCGCGCCCACTTCAACGCCCTGTACGCCTTCAGCCGGTTCGTCGACAACCTCGGCGACGAGGCCGCGGGCGATCGGCTCGCCCTGCTCGACCGCGTCTCCGCGGATCTGTCGGTGATCTGGGCCGGCGGTGAGCCGGAACTCGGCGTCCTGCGCCTGCTCGCGCCCACCGTGCGCGCCTGCGACCTGCCCGCCGAGCCCTTCGAGCGGCTCGTCGAGGCCAACCGTCAGGACCAGCGGGTCACCCGCTACGACACGTTCGACGACCTGGTCCGCTACTGCACCCTGTCGGCCGATCCGATCGGACGGATGGTGCTCGGCGTGTTCGGGCTCGCCACCCCCGACCGGGTCGTGCTCTCCGACAAGGTGTGTACCGCGCTGCAGCTCGCCGAGCACTGGCAGGACGTCGCCGAGGACCTCGCCGCCGGGCGCATCTACCTGCCGCGGGAGGACCTCGACACCTTCGGGGTCACCGAGGACGACCTGCGGGCGAAGGCGGCGAGCCCCGCGGTGCGCCACCTGATGGCCTTCGAGGTCAGCCGCGCCCGCACCGTGATGGACCAGGGCGCGCCGCTGGTCGCGACCGTGCCGGGCCGGCTGCGGCTGGCCCTGGCCGGCTTCGTCGGCGGCGGCCGGGCGGCGCTCGACGCGATCCGCCGCGCCGACTACGACGTGCTCGGCGGTCCACCCAAGGCACCCAAGCCGCGGATGGCGCGCTTCGCACTGGTGGCGCTCGCGCAGTCGGCGGCCCCGGGAGCGCCGGCGGCGGCCCGCACCGCCGCGGCGGTGGCGACCGCGACCGGCACGGCCGGCGTCGCGGCCAAGCGCGAGCGCGCTGCGGGGGAGGGCCGATGACCAGCCCGGTGCCGAACCCGACGAGCCGGCCCACCGTGGCCGAGGCCTACGCCGCCTGCGAGGCCCTCNCGAAGGAGGCGGCGCGGAACTTCTCCTACGGCATCCGGCTGCTGCCCCCGGAGAAACGGGGGGCGCTCAGCGCCGTCTACGCGCTGGCCCGCCACCTGGACGACATCGGTGACGGGGATCTGCCGCCCGAGGAGAAGCTTGCCGGGCTCGCCCAGGTCCGAGCCGAGGTCAACAACCTGGGCGCGGGCAGCTCCGACCCGATGTACGTCGCCCTCGACGACGCCGCCCGGCGCTTCCCGATCCCGCTGGNGGCGTTCATCGAACTCGCCGACGGCGTCGAGAGTGACGTGCACGGCACCACGTACGACACGTTCGACGACATGGTCGGCTACTGCCGGCTCGTCGCCGGCACGATCGGCCGGCTCTCGCTGGGCATCTTCGGCACCGAGCAGGCGGCCTCCGACCGCTCGGCGCCGGCCATCGCCGACGCCCTCGGCGTGGCCCTGCAGCAGACGAACATCCTTCGTGACGTCCGCGAGGACCTGCTCGGCGGGCGCATCTACCTGCCGGCGCAGGAGCTCAAGGCCGCCGGGATCGAGCTCGCCGTGGACGCCAGCGGTCGACTCGGCGGGCCGCCGACGGCACTGCTGGGCTACCTGCGGTCCTCGGCGCAGCGGGCCGAGGAGTGGTACGACCGCGGCATGGTGCTGCTCGACCTGCTCGACCGGCGCAGCGCGGCCTGTTGCGGCGCGATGGCCGGCATCTACCTGCGGCTCAATCGGCGGATCAAGAACGAACCGGCCGCCGTGCTGGACCGTCGGCTGGCGCTGCCCGGGTGGCAGAAGGCGGTCGTCGCCGCCCGCAGCCTCGCCGGGCGACCGGAGACGAGCGCCGCATGACCGCCGGGGTGAGTGAGGCCACCGAGGCCGCCGGCGCGACCGTGGCAGGTCGGGACGGGTCCCGACCGCACCTGGTCGTCGTCGGCGGAGGTCTCGCCGGGATGGCCGCGGCGCTGCTCGCCGTGGACAGCGGCGCGCGGGTGACGCTGCTGGAGGCCCGGCCGCGCCTGGGCGGTCAGACGACGTCGTTCCGACGGGGAGACCTGTGGATCGACACCGGTCAGCACGTGTTCATGCGCTGCTGCACCGCCTACCGCGGACTGCTGGCGCGCCTCGGGGTGGAGCACCTGACCNCCCTGCAGCCCCGCCTGGACGTCCCGGTGCTCCTCGGGGACTCGCTCACCCGGACCCGACTGCGGCGCACCAGCGTGCGCCTGCCCGCGCCGCTGCACCTGGCCCCGGCGCTGCTGGGCTACCGGGCGCTGCCGCTCGCCGAGCGGCTGCGCGCCGGGCTCGCGGCCTTCCAGCTCGGTCGCCTCGACCAGCGGTCCGCGGCGGTGGACGAACGGTCGTTCGGCGCGTGGCTGGCCAGCCACGGCCAGGGCCCGGCGGCGACGAAGGCGCTGTGGGAGCTGCTGACCGTGGCGACGCTGAACGCGCCGGCCGCCGAGGCCTCGCTGGGCCTGGCGGCCAAGGTCGTGCGTACGGGCCTGCTGGACGGCGCCGACGCCGGCGACCTCGGCTGGGCGGAGGTCCCGCTGTCCCGGCTGCACGGCGACGCGGCGATGGCCGCCCTGACCGCGGCCGGCGCCGACGTCCACCTGGGGGCCAAGGTCCGCGCCATCACCGCCGCGGGCGGCGGCTGGGAGCTCGCGGTCACCGCGGGCGGGACCAGCCGCGGCGAGGCGGTGCCCGGCACCGACGCCGCGGGCCGGCTGCACGCCGACGCCGTGGTCCTCGCGGTGCCGCCACCGGCGGCGGCGGACCTGCTGCCGGCCGGGGCCGGCCCGCGACCCGAGCGGCTGCGTGAGCTGGGCGACTCGCCGATCATCAACGTGCACATGATCTATCCACGGCAGGTGATCGAGGGGCCGTTCCTGGCCGTCGTCGACTCGCCGATCCAGTGGATCTTCGACCGGACGATCTCCTCCGGCCTGGCCGCCTCGGGTCCGCCGGGTGCCCAGTACCTGGCGCTGNCCCAGTCGGCCGCCGAGCCGTGGATCGACCGGTCGGCGAACGAGCTGCGCACGTTGTTCGTCGACGAGATGGCCCGGCTGTTCCCGGCCGCCCGCGCGGCCGCGCCGATCGAGGTCTTCGTGACCCGGGAGCGCACGGCCACCTTCCGGCAGGCGCCCGGTTCGCTCGCGTTGNGCCCGGGTACCTCGACCGGACTGCCCGGCTTTGCCCTGGCCGGCACCTGGACCGACACCGGATGGCCCGCGACCATGGAATCTGCTGTGCGTAGCGGACTCGCTGCAACCCGTGAGAGCCTGGCCGGTATGGGGGTCGTCGTCAACGGGTTGGCCGGGTCCGCCGGGGGAGTCCGGGGGGCCGCCGGTCGACCACCGGCGCCGGCTCGGAGACTCCCACGGCAGGGCGCCGACGGGGCGCCCGCCACGAGCACCACACCTGCGTCAGACCCGTCAGAACCTACGTCAGTCCCATCAGACCCATCGCTTGTGCTGGATACAGCGGTTGCACCGAATGCATCGGATTCGTCGGATTCTCCGGATCCACGGGGGGAGAACGCGGTGACCGCCGCAACGAAGGCGGTCACCGGGCCGGTGCCCACCGGCCAGCCAGGGCACTCATCCACAGGGGGATTCCCGGTATGACCATGACGGTTCCGGATGCGATCGAGCGGGGGCGGACCCTCACCGTGCCGGCGCTGCGCGCCGTGGTGGACCGCCTGCACCCGCGCCTTCGCCACGTCGTCGCCTACCACCGCGGCTGGGTGGACGCCGCCGGCGAACCGCTGCCCGGTGGCGGTGGCAAGCTCGTCCGCCCGGCGTTGGCGCTGCTGTCCGCCGAGGCGGCCGGCGCGCCGGCGGAGGTCGGCCTGCCGGCCGCGGTCGCCGTCGAGCTCGTGCACGACTTCTCGCTGCTGCACGACGACCTGATGGACGGCGACACCGAGCGCCGCCACCGGCCGACGGCCTGGACGGTCTTCGGCGCCGACGGCGCGATCCTGGCCGGCGACGCCCTGCTGGGGCTCGCCACCCAGGTTCTGCTGGAGGTCGAGGGCGACGCCGCGCGGCGCGCGGCGCTGATCCTCGGCGCCGGCGTCCAGGATCTGGTCCGCGGCCAGGCCGAGGACCTGATGTTCGAAAGCCGTTCCGACGTCACCGTGGCCGACACGCTGCGGATGGAGGACGGCAAGACCGGCGCGCTGCTGGCCTGTTCGGCGTCGCTGGGCGCCGTGCTCGCCGGTGCCGGCGACGAGATGGTCGACGCGCTCGCCGAGTACGGCTCCCGCCTCGGCACGGCCTTCCAGCTCATCGACGACCTGCTCGGCATCTGGGGCGACCCGGCGGTCACCGGCAAGCCGGTGCTGTCGGACCTGCGTTCCCGCAAGAAGTCCGTGCCGGTGGTGGTCGCGCTGGAGGCCGGCGGCGCCGCCGCCGAGGAGCTGCGTGCCTTCCTCGTCGGCACCGGCGAGTCGAGCGAGGCGGAACTCGCGCACATCGCCGAACTGGTCGAACAGGCGGGCGGGCGGGACTGGACCACCGCCGAGGCCGACCGGCAGCTCAAGGCGTGCGAGAACGTGCTGCGCTCGCTGTCGATGCCGGCCGCGGTCGAGGCGGAGCTGCTCGCCCTCGCCCGCTTCGTGACCGAGCGCGATCGCTGAGGAGGCCGCAGGTGAGCACAGGCGCCCATGCCGCCTGGTCCACCCGCCGCCCCGAACCAGGCCGGGGTGATGCCGGGAGGCCGGGCGGCGCCCCGCCACGGCTCGACCGGCGGGCGGCCCCACCGGGCCGCCGCGACACCGGACAGACCGGCGATCAGCCTGGCGATCGCACGCTTGACCATCGCACGTACGACGAGGGGAGTCGTCGATGAGCCTGACCTCGGACCCGTCCCCGGCTGCTCCGACTGCCGAGAAGAGCCCGAAGCGGCCCACCATCCCGGTGCCCGCCACGGCCGACGCCTACGGGATCTCCCGGTCCTCACCGCCGCTGCCCGCCGCCACCGGCCGGCCGCAGGCGGCCGGCCCGGCCAGCGCGGGCGTTGCCACGGCGCGCGCCCGGGACCATCTCCTCGCGCTGCAGTCGGAGGAGGGCTGGTGGAAGGGCGACCTCGAGACGAACGTCACGATGGACGCCGAGGACCTGTTCATGAAGCAGTTCCTCGGCATCCGCGGTGACGACGAGACCGAGCAGACCGCCCGCTGGATCCGTTCCCAGCAGCTCGCGGACGGCGGCTGGCCCACTTTCTACGGCGGCCCGGCCGACCTGTCCACCACCATCGAGGCCTACATCGCGCTGCGCCTCGCCGGCGACGCGGTCGACGCCCCGCACATGGCCCGGGCCGCGGAGCTCGTGCGCGCCCAGGGCGGGGTGGCCGCCTCGCGGGTGTTCACCCGAATCTGGCTGGCGGCGCTCGGCCAGTGGTCCTGGGACGACGTGCCGGTCATCCCGCCGGAGTTGATCTTCCTGCCGTCGTGGATCCCGCTGAACGTCTACGACTTCGCCTGCTGGGCGCGCCAGACGATCGTCGCGTTGACGATCGTCGGGTCACTGCGGCCGTCGCACGACCTCGGCTTCTCCATCGACGAGCTCAAGGTGCCGGCAGCGGCGCGCAAGCCGGCCGCGCTGCGCAGCTGGGAGGGCGCCTTCGAGCGGCTCGACAAGCTGCTGCACCGCTACGAGAAGCGGCCGATCAAGCTCCTGCGCACCCTGGCGCTGCGGCGGGCCACCGAGTGGGTCGTCGCCCGGCAGGAGGCCGACGGGTGCTGGGGCGGCATCCAGCCGCCCTGGGTCTACTCCGTCATGGCGCTGCACCTGATGGGGTACCCGCTGAACCACCCGGTGATCGCCACGGCGTTCCGCGGGATGGAGCGGTACGTGATCCGCCGGGACACCCCGCAGGGCCCGATCCGCCAGATCGAGGCCTGCCAGTCGCCGGTCTGGGACACCGCGCTCGCGGTCGTCGCGCTCGCCGACGCCGGCGTCCCCGGCGACCATCCGGCGATGGTGAAGGCCGGCCGCTGGCTGGTCGACGAGGAGGTCCGGGTCGCCGGGGACTGGGCGGTGCGCCGCCCCGAGCTCGCCCCCGGCGGCTGGGCGTTCGAGTTCGACAACGACTTCTACCCGGACGTCGACGACACCGCCGAGGTGGTGCTGGCGCTGCGGCGGTTGCTCGGCGCGGGGCACGTCGCCCCGCCGGCCTCCCGGCAGGGCCGCGCGGAGGCCCCCCCGGTGAACACCGTCGAGGACGCGGACCCGCGGCTGGCCGCGGCGATGCGCGCGGCGGCGGCCCGCGGGGTCGACTGGAGCGTCGGGATGCGCTCGTCGAACGGCGCCTGGGGCGCCTTCGACGCCGACAACGTCCGGACGCTCACCACGAAGATCCCGTTCTGCGACTTCGGCGAGGTGGTCGACCCGCCGTCGGCGGACGTCACCGCGCACATCGTCGAGATGCTGGCCGACCTCGGNCGCTCCGACCACCCGATCACCCAGCGGGCGGTGCAGTGGCTGCTGGACAACCAGGAGCCGGGCGGGTCCTGGTTCGGCCGGTGGGGCGTCAACCACCTCTACGGCACCGGGGCGGTCGTGCCGGCGCTGATCGGCGCCGGGGTGCCCACCGACCACCCGGCGATCACCGCCGCGGTCCGGTGGCTGCTCGAGCACCAGTCGCCCGAGGGCGGCTGGGGCGAGGACCTGCGCTCCTACACCGACCCCGCCTGGATCGGCCGAGGCGAGCTCACCGCGTCGCAGACGGCGTGGGCGCTGCTCGCGCTGCTGGCGGTGGACCCGCACAGCCTGGCCGTGAAGCGTGNGGTGCGCTGGTTGTGCGAGACCCAGCGGCCGGACGGCACCTGGGACGAGCCCTACTTCACCGGCACCGGTTTCCCCGGCGACTTCTCTCTGAACTACCACCTGTACCGGCTGGTCTTCCCGCTGACCGCGCTCGGCCGGTACGTGAGCCTCACCGGGGTGGCCACACCATGAGCACCTCCCCATCCCCGGGCGGCGACGGGACCGCTCCCGACGCTGTCGTGACCCCCGCCGACCGCACGGCCCCGGCGGCCGCGGCGGGGGGACCCGCCGTGATCCCCTCCCAGGACCCGGCGTCGCCGTCCGTTCCCTCGTCCGCCGCGGCACGCCGGCTCAGCGCGGTGGGTTCGCCTGTCGCGGTGGGTTCGTCCAGCGCGGTCGGTTCGCCTGTCGAGGCGGGTTCGCCTGTCGACGCGGGTTCGCCCGCCGAGGCGGGTTCGCCGGTCGAGCCGGGCTCGTCCACCGAGGCGGGCTCGGCCGCGGAGGCGTCGGTCGGTGGCGGGCAGGCGCAGGCGCCACCGCGGCCCGCGGAGCCGGCTGCGACCGTGGCCCGGCCCCGCCGACGCGCGCGGCTCGTGGTCGCGACAGCGCTGCGCTTCGAGGCGATGGCGGCCGGCCGCTCCGGCCTGCCGTCGGACACCGTCATGGTGCGCACCGGTATGGGCCCCGACAAGGCGGGCCGAGCCGCTCGGGTGGTCCGTCAGGCGCGCCCCGACGCCGTCGCCATCGTGGGCCTGTCCGGCGGCCTCGCCCCCGGGATCAGGCCCGGGGACATCGTCGTCGCCAGCGAGGTCCGCGGCGTCGACGGTTCCGTCGCCGCCCGCTGTGCGTCCGCCCCGCTGCTGGCCGGTGACCTGCGCAGGCTCGGCCTGACCGTCCACGTCGGCCCGATCGTCACCGCGGCCAAGGTCGCCACCGGCGACGAGCGCACGCGGCTGGCCGCCACCGGCGCCATCGCGGTGGACATGGAGAGCGCCCCGATCGCCGCGGGGGTCGGGGATGTCCCGTTCGCCGCGGTGCGGGTCATCGTCGACACCGCCGACGAGCCNCTCGGCCGCCTCGACCTGGTCCGCCGCGGCGTGCTGGGCCTGCGCACGATGCGCCGGCTCGGCCTGCCCATCGGCGCCTGGGCGGCCGCGGTGGGCCGGCGCACCGTGCTGCTCGCCGAACCGCGGGCGTTCTGCGCCGGGGTCGAGCGCGCCATCGAGGTCGTCGAACGCGCCCTGGAGCTCCACGGCGCGCCGGTCTACGTCCGCAAGCAGATCGTGCACAACTCCCACGTGGTGGCCGACCTCGCCGCCCGCGGGGCGGTCTTCGTCGAGGAACTCGACGAGGTGCCCGCCGGCGCGACCGTGGTCTTCTCCGCGCACGGGGTTGCCCCGGCGGTGTGGAACCAGGCCGACGGGCGCCAGCTCTCCGTCATCGACGCGACCTGCCCGCTGGTCGAGAAGGTGCACGCCGAGGCCCGCCGGTTCACCTCCCGCGGCGACACCGTGCTGCTCATCGGCCACTCCGGTCACGAGGAGGTCGACGGCACGCTGGGCGAGGCGCCTGGGCGCATCCGGCTGGTGCAGTCGCCCGAGGAGGTCGACGCCCTCGACGTCCCCGACCCCGAGCGGGTCACCTACCTCATGCAGACCACGCTGGCGATGGACGAGGCCGAGGAGGTCGTCGACGCGCTCAAGGAGCGCTTCCCGGCGATCGTCGGCCCCGGGTCCNCCGACATCTGCTACGCCACCTCGAACCGGCAGAACGCGGTGCGCAAGGTCGCCCAGGAGGCGCAGCTCGTCCTCGTCGTCGGGTCGGCCAACAGCGCGAACTCGGTGCGGCTGGTGGAGGTCAGCCGCCGCGACGGGGTGGCCTCCCACCTCGTCGAGAACGTCGGCGACGTGGAACTGTCCTGGCTGGACGGGGTGGAGACGGTCGGCATCTCCGCCGGCGCCTCGGCTCCGCCGTCACTGGTGGAGGAGCTCACCGCCGCGCTGTCCGGCCTCGGGGCGACGGACGTGACCACCCGATCCGTCGGTACCGAGACGGTCGCCTTCCACCTGCCCAAGGAGCTGCGCCGCGCGGGCGCCATCGCGGCCGGTGCCGCCGCGGCTGGTACCTCCGCGGCTGGTGCCGCGCCGGCGCACGTGTCCGGCCCGTCGTAGCCCGACTCGCGGTCCCGACCGCCGGTCGCCCGACCGTTCGGCGGGGATCGCCGTGCGCGATCCCCGCCACGGCCTCGTCTCTAGGCTGCTGACCATGACCGCGATGGAATCCGCACCCGGCGTTCCCGAGCTCGACCCCGCGCTCTGGGGCGAGCCCCGCAGCAAGTCCGTCACCTGGCACGACCCGATCCCGGTCGCGTCGGCCGCGGCCACCCTGAGCGGCCTGGAGTTCCTGACCGCGATGCGCGACGGCCGGATCCCGCCGCCGCCCATCTCCCGGCTGTTCGACTTCCGGCCGGTCGAGGTCTCGCGCGGCGACGTGGTGTTCACCTGTCAGCCCGACGAGTCGGCGTACAACCCGATCGGGATGGTCCACGGCGGCCTGCTCTGCACGATCCTCGACACCGCGGCCGCCTGTGCGGTGCAGACCACCCTCGACGCCGGCGTCGCCTACACCTCGATCGAGATCAAGGTGAACTACCTGCGGCCGGTGCGCATCGCGGCGGGCCGGCCCCAGCGGCTGACGGCGCACGGCTGGACCACCAGGCCGGGGCGCCGGGTGGCCTTCGCCGAGGCGGACGTCCGCGACGACGACGGNAAGGTCGTCGCCACGGCCAGCAGCAGCTGCCTGATCCTCGGCTGAGACCGGCTCCGGTCGCCGGGAACCCCAGGATGTGTAACTCTGAGTGACGAGTCGGCGTCGTTGCCGGCATCGGCGTCGCCCGGTCAGCGGAACCCGCGGGCCGGCGCGCCGGAGGTCGTCCCCACACCTCCGACGCCTCGTCGAAGGTTGACGATGCGAGGCCGGCGGAGGCCGCAATCGGCGTCCTTTGGCCGTCGTGCGAGGCCCTGACCTGGCCGGATACCCTCCGCGACCGGTTGCTCGGACGAGCGGGTCGGCCACCGGACACAGCTGTGCGACAGTTCATCGCTCGATCCACATGCAGCCTGTACGTACAGGCTGTATGGTCAGTGCAGAGATCATCGGTCATCCCACCGGCGACCTGAGGAGAGGGGAGCTACGCCGTGGCGGTCGAGTGGCGGTACCAGCTCCGTATCGGTACCTACCTGGCGAAGCAGAAACTGCGGCGCCGCAAGCACTTCCCGCTCGTGCTGGAGCTGGAGCCACTGTTTGCCTGCAACCTGTCGTGCACGGGCTGTGGGAAGATCCAGCATCCGGCGTCCGTCCTGAAGCAGCGGATGAGCCCCGAGGACGCGCTCGCCGCGGTCAAGGAGTGTGGCGCTCCGGTCGTGGCGATCGCGGGCGGTGAGCCGCTCATGCACCCGCAGATCCACGAGATCGTGAACGAGCTGGTCAAGCGCAAGAAGTTCGTGATCCTGTGCACGAACGGCCTGCTGCTGCAGAAGAAGCTCAAGAACTTCACGCCGTCGCCCTACTTCACCTTCGTGCTGCACATCGACGGGCTGCGCGAGCGGCACGACTCGGTGGTGGAGAAGGAGGGCACGTTCGACGAGTGCGTGCGGGCCTTCCACGCGGCGAAGGCGGCCGGCTTCCGGGTCGGCACCAACTCCACGTTCTTCAACAACGACAGCCCGCAGGACGTCATCGACATCCTGACCTTCCTCAACGACGACCTCAAGGTCGACCAGATCCAGCTCTCGCCGGGTTACGCGTACGAGAAGGCTCCGGACCAGGAGCACTTCCTCGCCGTCCAGGAGACCCGCGAGATGTTCGGGAAGGTCTTCGCGGAGGGTCGCCGCAAGAAGTTCCGGCTCAACCACTCGCCCATCTTCCTGGACTTCCTCGAGGGGAAGAAGGAGCTCGACTGCACCGCCTGGGGCATCCCGAGCTACTNGCTGTTCGGCTGGCAGAAGCCCTGCNACCTGATGAGCGACGGGTACGTCTCCTCGTACAAGGAGCTCGTCGAGACCACCGACTGGGACTCCTACNGTCGCGGCAAGGACCCTCGGTGCGCGAACTGCATGGCGCACTGCGGCTACGAGACCTCGGCCGTGCTGGCGACGATGGGTTCCCTGAAGGAGTCCATTCGCGCCGTCCGCCAGGTCTGACAGTCTGACGATCTGACGGTCCGACCCGGCGGCGGCCCTCCCGCCGCCGTTCGGCTGGCTTCACCCCGAACGCCGTCCCGACCGCTCGCCGCGGCCGGGGCGGCGTTCGTCGTTCTCGGGCCCGATGCCTACCTCGCCCTTCCAGAGGGTTCCCCGTCCGTTTGGTCCCTCCGGAAAGGCAGGCCTGGCGAGCAGATCGGTGTGGCTAGTGGGCGTGGCGGGGTCCGGCGGCGCTGTCGACGCTGACCGGCGGCTGCTCGGCGAGGTCGCCGCCCCGGCCCAGCCCACGCAGCAGCCGGTCGAGCACGATGCCGATCTCGATGCGGGCGGTGTCCGGATCGGCCGCGCCCGCCGTGTAGATGCTCGCCTCCGACAGCAGGGCGGCGACCAGCCTGGTCAGCGGGCCGACGGGGAGCGGATCGATGCGCTCCTCGGCCATCGCCCGTTCCAGCCATTCGGACAGCAGCCGGTAGCCGTGCCGCTCGACGAGGGCGTCCCACGCCTGGTTGCCGAGGACGGCGGGACCGTCGATCAGCACGATGCGCTGGAAGTCGCTGTCCGCGGTGGAGATGTCGAGCAGGGACTGGAACCCCTGGCGCAGCTGCGTCCAGGCGTCGCTGGGCAGCTCGGCGTCGCGCGCGAGCTCGCCCGCGACGAGCTGCTCGGCCACCTCGGTGGCGACCTGCTCCATCACGGTGCGGAACAGTTCGGCCTTATCGCGGAAGTGGTGGTACAACGCGCCGCGGGTGACCTGGGCGTCGGCGACGATCTCCTCGGTTCCCGTGGCGGCGAAGCCCTGCTCGGCGAACCGGCGGCGGGCTGCCGAGATCAGGGCCTGACGGGTGTCAGCCGTCTGCTCGGTACGACGGCTTCTGGTCACCCCCTGATTATGGTGCAGTCGGCGCCTTCGGAGGTGGCTCTGCCGAGCCAGGATCGTCCGGAGCGCCCGAGGCCCCGTTCGGNGGGGGTACACACAGGACGATGTGATGGCACCGCGGAATTAACCCCGGTCGTCCCGGGCGGCGCGGGGTGGGAGCACCCGGATGGTCGACGGGCCGGGCCCGACTGCGTCCGCAGGGCACCGGGTGCTCCATGGCGGATGGGCATCGTTCCTGCTCAGNGGCTCTTTTCCGGGGTGCGTCCGGGGGCCGGTGCCGGCGGCGGGGCCGTCGCGATCGCGGCGGACCTGCCGGGGGCGGAAAGTTCTTAACACACAATTACCGCGCTCGTCCGACGTCCGTACGACGCACGTGGCAGCATCACTCTCTGTGACTGTGCTGCAGTGGATAGCCCTCGCCTCCTTGCTCGCCTGGTTGTATCTGGCCGTCGGTCATGGTTTCTTCTGGCGCACCGACCAACGGCTCCCCGCGCGGCAGGCGCCGCCGTCGTGGCCCAGCGTAGCGATCATCATCCCGGCGCGGGACGAGGCCGACGTGCTGCCCGTGACCCTCCCGACCCTGCTCGCCCAGGACTATCCCGGTCCGGTCCGCCTGATCCTCGTCGACGACGGCTCCACCGACGGGACCACGGAGGTCGCCCGAGCCCTCGCGGAGCAGGCCGCGCGTAACGGGCACACGGGCGTCACCGCCGCGGTCACCGCCTCCACGGAGCCCCCACCCGGGTGGACCGGCAAGCTGTGGGCCCTGCGCCGCGGCGTCGACTGCGCCGGCGACGCCGAGTTCCTGCTGCTCACCGACGCCGACATCGCCCACGACCCGGGCTCGCTGACCAGCCTGGTGGCCTCCGCGCGCACGCACGGGCTGGACATGGTTTCGCAGATGGCCGTGCTGCGGGCCGAGACCGTCTGGGAACGGGTCATCGTGCCGGCGTTCGTCTACTTCTTCGCGATGCTGTATCCGTTCCGCTGGTCGAACCGCCCGCGTTCGCGGGTGGCGGCCGCCGCCGGGGGTTGTTCGCTGGTCCGCCGGGAGGCCCTCCTGGCGGCCGGTGGGCTCGCCGAGGTCCGCGGGGCGGTCATCGANGACGTCGCGATCGCCCGGATCATCAAGCGCTCCGGCGGACGGACCTGGCTGGGGCTCGCCGAGCAGGTCCACAGTCGGCGCCCGTACCCGCGGCTGGCGGACCTGTGGAAGATGGTGTCCCGCAGCGCCTACGCCCAGCTTCGNCACTCGCCGCTGCTGCTGCTCGGCACCGTGCTCGGGATGTCGCTCGTCTTCGTCGTCCCCGTGGTCGCCACCATCGCGGGCCTCGCGGCCGGCGACGGCACGACCGCGATCCTCGGCGCCGTCGCCTGGGTGATCATGACCTTGTCGTACGTGCCGATGATCCGGTACTACCGCCAGCCGGTTCCCGCCGCCCTGCTGCTGCCCGGCGTCGCCGTGCTCTACCTCGGGATGACGCTGGACTCGGCGCGGCTCAAGTGGGCCGGCCGCGGCGCCGCCTGGAAGGGCCGCACCTACGACGATCACGGGACACCGTCGGCCGAGCGGCACTCGTCGGCCGCGACGACNCCGGCCACGGCGCCTTCCGTCCCGGCGCCTTCCGAGTCGGTGCCGTCCGAGTCGGTGCCTTCCGCCGTCGCCCAGCCCACCGCTACGGTGGCCCCGTCCGAGGCGAGTCCGGCCGGGGCCGGTCCGGTGGCCGCCGCGGCATCCGCCGGCCCAGGGGTGGTGACGATCCCGGCGGCTGCCGGCCCGGTCGAGCCGCCGCATGACCCGTGGAACGACGGCTTCTCCCGCCCCAGCCCCAGGCCCGGGCGGACCGACGCGCCGCGCCGCGAGGACGCCGCACGCGCAGTGCCCGCGTCCGGCCGGGCTCAGTCCCAAGCCCGGGCGGACGACCGTCAGCCCGGCGCCGGACGCTGACCCAGCCCTGCGCCGGAGGCCGACGGCGCCTCATCCCGTGGGGTCGGCCAGTGCTGTCAGCCGGCGGCGCAGGGTGACGGCATCGTCGGCCAACGCCGACACCAGGTAGCCCGGACCGGTCAGGGGCAGCCGGGCCACCCCCTCGGCAACGGCGGCGTCGGGTCCGGCCCCGGCCCATGCGGGGGCCACGACGAGCAGCGAGCCGACCGCGCGGGCACCGCCCAACTGGGCCGGACCCCGCAGCCCGGGCACCTGTGGCCCGAGCAGCAGCTCCTGGCGCAGCAGGGGCACCCATCCGAACGGCCCACCCGCCAGGTCGGCACCTGGACCCTCGGCACCGCCCGCCACATCGACGCGCAGCGTGCTGAGGATGGACCCGCCGGGCTCGCCGAACCGTCCGAGCAGGATCTCCTCACGCAGCCGCAGCCGAGCCGTCGCGGCCAACCGGACATCCGTGCTGATCTGGTGATCGGCCCCGTCGGCAACCACGGTCGGTTCCGGACCGAGGTCGAGTTCACCGCCGTCCGCGACCTCCGCAGTGACGGTCAGCCGGGACGGTCCGGGGCCGCGACCTGGCAGCGCGACGGTCGCGGCCACCGAGCGCAGGACCAGGCGCACCCCGCCCCCGACGGAGATGTCCAGCCGCAGGTCGTCGCCGGCCAGCGGACCAGCGGCCCCGTTGACCAGGTGGACCGTCATCGTCGGCAGCGGCCCCGGGTCCGCGCGTGCCCCGGCGCCCGCGCGCGCCCCGGTCCGAACGGGTGACACGCCGGTCATGCGCAGGACGATCGGCACGTCCGAGCGCAGCTCGGCGAGTCGGGGAGCGCCCTGCGGTCCCCGCTCCACCCGCACCGAGGCGTGCGCCCGGACAGCCGTACGGCCCGTCCGGGGCCTGGCTGGCGACGCGGCGTCGGTGGTCGTGGGCATCGGGTGCAGCTCCTCGCGGCCAGGTGCCGGCCGGGCGACGGGTGTCCCGGCCAGGCGGGGCCGCGGGGCCGGGTCAGTGTGATCGGTCTGTGTGATCGGGTTTGTGGGAGCGGGGTAGCGGAGCGGGGGCGGGGGCGGGGGAGTGCCCGCGATTATCCGGAGACGGCGCGCAGAGCGCCGGGGCGGCGGCCGGTGAGTCGGTCGAGTGCGGCCGCGGTCGCCTCGTCTGCTGGCAGGAGGACGAGAAGACACTGTTCGTCGTCGGCCGGTAGATCGAGCCGTTCGAAGGCCAGCCGCAGTTCGCCGACTTCGGGGTGGACCAGGCTGGTGATCCCGTTTGCCGGCGGCAGGCCCGTCAGCCTCGTCACCCGCTCGGTGAACGCCGCCCCGGCGGTGCGGGTCAGCTCGTCGGCGAGGGCCGCGACGAAGGGGTCCACCCGGAACGGGCCCTGTTTGAGNGCGGCCACCTGGGAGTCGGCCGCCTGGTCCCAGTCCGGCAGGGCTGCTCGGGCCCGGTCGTCGGTGAGGACAAAGCGGGCCAGGTTCGGCAGTTGGTCGTCGAGTAGTCCGATCGGACCAGCGATCCGGGCGTATCCCTCGGTGTGAGCCAGGATGTCGGTGAGCCGGTTGAGGAGCACGGCCGGACCCGGCTCGAGCCCGTCCAGCAGCCGCTGCACGGTCGGACGCACCGTCCGGCCGGGTGGTATCCCCGCCATGCAGGTAAAGCCCCCGTCAGCCGCCTTGACCAGGCGTTGCAGGTGAACCCGCTCGTTCGCGGTCAGCCGGAGGGCCTCGGCGAGGACGCCCAGCACGGCCATGGACGGCCGGCGGTCGCGGCCCTGCTCCAATCGGGTCACATACTCGACGCTCACCCCGGCGAGCGCGGCGACCTCCGAGCGGCGCAGCCCACGGGCGCGACGCCGGGGCCCGCTGGGCAGCCCCACGTCGGCGGGCGNGAGGGCCTCCCGACGGACCCGCAGGAACAGCCCCAGCTCGTTGTCGCCCACGGGGGGACCGTAACAGCCCACCCAGCACGGATCATGGCCCTGCGGCTACCAGTCTTCGGCCGGTGCGGCCCACCCTCCCGGATCCGCAGCGGCGCGAGCGGCGGCCTTCCTACGACCGAGNGGTGACGACCCGTCGACAGATTCGTGGCCTTCTAGGAGGTGAACATCCGCAGCGCTGCGAGCCGGTGCTGCTCGGCCAGCAGGTCCAGGCGGACGCCGGTGAGCGCCGGAAGCTCCCGCGGGGGCAGGGCGGCCGCCTCCTCGCCCGCACGGGCGGTCGCCTCCACGTCGTCGGCGAGGCCGGCCAGCACCCCGGTGACGGCCAGCGGGTCCAGCCCGATCAGGCGGGTCGCGGCCGTCGCCGGCCCGGTGACCGTGGTGTGTGCCGCGGCGAGGGCCGCGTCTGCGGGCAGCAGCCCCGCGCCGGCGGCCACCATGCCCAGCGCGATCGGGTGGTGCGGAGCACGAGGACCGGCGGGCACCGGCCACGCGGCCCGGCCGGCGCGCAGCAGGGTACGGCCCTGCGCCCGGCTGGCCGCTCGCTGTGCCGGGGCGGGCGTGCGGGCGTCGAGCTCGGCGTCGAGTTCGGCGACGTCGGTCCGGCCGGTCGCGATGGCGTGGCAGGTGGCCGCGGCGAAGGCGGCGGCGACCAGGCCGGCGGTGTGCAGCCGGCCGAGCAGGAACGCCGCCAGGTCGGTCAGGCTCGCCAGGCTGCCGTCGGTGACCGCGGCCTCCACCCCGCCCGAATGGGCGTGCCCCCCGGTCGGCATGCGGCCGTCCGCGAGCACCAACAACGTTGCCCGTCNCCCGGACCGCCCGATCGAACCACGCCCGTCCCCGTCGCCGTGGCCCGGCTGGTCGGTGTGGTGACGCTGGCCGCCGCCGAGGAGGGCGCCCCTGTCGTCACCGGACTTCACCACGCCCACTTCACCAGGTTTTCCTGCTCGGTGGCCGTCTTCGGCCAGGTGGCACCCTCCGTCATCCGGCCGACAAACCGGTCACGCCGCCCGTCTACCTGTGGAAGAGTTCGCGACCGGTGGCCGTTGTCCGGCCCGGCCGGGCGGCATGGCGGCACTCGTGCTGACTGGCCGCGCGCCGCGCCGGCCCCGCCTGCCGGGCGAGGCCTGCCACCGGAGGCGACGACTGTGAAGAACCGGGACGAGGGACGAGATGTCATTGCGGTCGACAGGGCGCGGACCGCGGGTCCGCCTGACCGGGCTGCTGGTGGCGGCGGTGGCGCTGGCACCCGTGCTCACCTCCTGCAGCGATGATCGCCCGCCGAAACCCCGTTGCCAAACGGGCTACCAGGCTGACTGGGACGACGACGACCACGAGTGGGAATGCGAGCGCAAGGGCTCCCACTCGTCGCACAGCACCCGTCACCGTNCCCGCACCCGACACTAGACGAGCAGGTCCGTAGGCCGGCCGACTGTCAGCCAGGCGTCCTGGCCGTGCCGGCGGATGACCGTGTCGGCGGATGACCGTGTCGGCGGATGGCCGTGCGCAGGGCCCGGCATCCGCCGGATTGCTGCTGGTCAGCAACGGCGCCGAAACCCGCTCGCCGTAGCGTGATGAACCGACTGGTCCGGTCGGGGGCCACCCGGGCCGGTGGGGACGTCGAGGGTGGAGGAACGACCATGGGCAGCCCGACTTTCGTCCCGGCCCCGGCGGGCGTGACCTGCGGGGCGCCGTCGATGCCAGCGGTGGCCGAGGTCGGGGTGTTTGCCGTGGACCCGACCCTGCCGGACCCGCTGGCCGCGCCGGCGCTGGCCGGCCTCGACGACTTCTACCACCGCCATGGCTTCGTCGTGCTCCGCGGCCTGCACTCCGCCGAGTTCCTCGACCGGGTCGAGCGGGAGTGCGGCGCGGCGCAGCAGGCCGTCCTCGCCGGGACCGTGTCGGAGCGCTACGGCTCCACGCAGTACCTGGACGCCCGTCACCTGGACCGAGCGGGCCTGGATCGGGCAGGCCAGCCAGAGGGTGCGGCGGACCCGTCCGGAGGGGCCTCGAACGGAACGGCCCCCGCCACTGCCAAGATCAAGGCCGGCGTCGAAGCGTATGTGAACTACGTCGAGCACGTCGAGGAGCTCGCCCCGGCCGTCCGGGCGGTGGCGACCCATCCGCTCATGGTCGCCCTGCTGCGTCGCCTGCTCGGCGCGGACGTGTGGATGAGCCCCAGCGAGAACGCCGGCGTGGTCTACCAGGACGCCCGGCCCGGCCGCGAGTCCGGCTACAGCCGGATCGGCTGGCACTCGGACTGGCAGGCGATGCCGAGCCTCGACGTGTGGCCCGGCTGCGCGTTCACCCTCCACGTGGACGCGACCAGTCCGGCCAACGGCTTCCTGCGGGTGGTGCCGGGATCCCACCGCTGGGCCACGCCGGCCCCCTACCGCAACATCAACAACGTCGCCGTGCCGGCGGACGCCCGCCCGAGCGGGGGATACACCGACGCCGAGCCGCCCTACGAGATGCCGCTGGGATTCGAGAAGGTCCCGGGGGAGATCGCCGTCTACGCCGAGCGCGGCGACCTGCTGCTGCACGACGCCTACCTGTGGCACTCGGCGGCCCGCGCGACGGAGAACGCCACGACCCGCCGGCATGTGCGGGCCGGCTACTACAGCGGCGACCCGGCCTCCTACCGCGACCAGTTCATCAAGAACGCCGCTCGCTGACCCGCCGTCAGAACAGGAAGTACCGCTGGGCCATCGGCAGCTCGCGCACCGGGTCGGCCTCGACGGCCTCGCCGTCGATCGAGACCGTGAACGTGTCCGGGTCGACGCGGATGTCCGGCGTCGCGGTGTTCTCCGGCAGGTCGGCCTTGCCGCGCCGGCGCACGTCCTCCACCGGAACCACGGGCGTGGCCAGGCCCAGCCGCTCGGGCAACCCGTCGGAGATCGCGGCGGGCGAGACGAAGGTCAGCGACGAGGNGGNGGCCGGACCCCGCGCGGCCCCCCACATCGGGCGGGGCAGCACCGGCTGCGGGGTGGGGATGGAGGCGTTGGCGTCGCCCATGGCCGCCCAGGCGACGAACCCACCCTTNAGTACCAGCGACGGCCGCACCCCGAAGAACGCGGGATCGTAGACCACCAGGTCCGCGAGCTTGCCGGGCTCGACCGAGCCGATCTGCGCGTCCAGCCCGTGCGCCACCGCCGGGCAGATCGTGTACTTGGCGACGTACCGCCGGGCCCGCGCGTTGTCGGCCGGGCCGTCCCCCGGCAGGGCCCCACGGCGCCGCTTCATCACGTGCGCCGTCTGCCAGGTGCGCAGCACGACCTCGCCGATCCGGCCCATCGCCTGCGAGTCCGAACCGATCATCGAGATGGCGCCGAGGTCGTGCAGGATGTCCTCGGCGGCGATCGTCGACGGCCGGATCCGGCTCTCGGCGAAGGCCAGGTCCTCGGGCACGCTCGGGTTGAGATGGTGGCAGACCATCAGCATGTCGAGGTGTTCGTCGAGGGTGTTGACGGTGTGCGGGCGGGTCGGGTTCGTCGACGACGGCAGCACGTTGGCGGCGGCCGCGACGGTGATGATGTCCGGGGCGTGGCCGCCGCCGGCGCCCTCGGTGTGGTAGGCGTGGATGGCCCGGCCGGCGATNGCGGCGAGGGTGTCCTCGACGAAGCCGGCCTCGTTGAGCGTGTCCGAGTGCAGCGCCACCTGGACGCCGGCGGCGTCGGCGACGCGCAGGCAGGCGTCGATCGCGGCGGGCGTCGTGCCCCAGTCCTCGTGCAGCTTGAACCCGGCGGCGCCGGCCCGGAGCTGTTCCCACATCGACTCGTCGTTGACCGTGTTGCCCTTGCCGAGCAGGACGATGTTCACCGGCCAGTCGTCCATCGCGGACAGCATCCGCGCGAGGTTCCACGAGCCCGGCGTCACGGTGGTCGCCTTCGTGCCCTCGNCCGGGCCGGTGCCGCCGCCGATGAGGGTCGTGATCCCGGCCCCGAGGGCCTCGGGGACCTGCTGCGGGCAGATCAGGTGCACGTGGCAGTCGACCGCGCCCGCGGTGAGGATCTTCCCGTTCCCGGCGATGATCTCGGTGCCGGGCCCGATGACCAGGTCGGGGTGGACGCCGTCCATCGTGTCCGGGTTGCCGGCCTTGCCGAGGGCGACGATCCGCCCGTCGCGGATGCCGACGTCCGCCTTGATCACGCCCCAGTGGTCGAGGACGACGGCGCCGGTGATGACGAGATCGGGCGCGCCCTGCGCGCGGGTCGCCCGCGACTGGCCCATGGACTCGCGGATGACCTTGCCACCGCCGAAGACCGCCTCGTCGCCGCTGCCGGCGAGCCCCGGACCGCGGCTGCGGTCCTCGGTCACCTCGATGAACAGGTCGGTGTCGGCGAGGCGGATGCGGTCGCCGACCGTCGGTCCATAGAGCGACGCGTAGCGGGATCGGTCCAGGCGGCTCATGAGCCCTCTCCGAGATAGCCCGGCAGGTCGCCGGTCGCGCCCGTCGTGCCTGGCGTCGCTGCGGGACTGTCGCCGACGACCGCACCCCCGGCGCGGACCGCACCCCCGGCGCGGACCGCACCCCCGGCGCGGACCGCGCGCCCGTCGAGCGGGCCGGCCGACTCCGGGCGCAGGCCGGGCACGATGCGGGCCCCGGTCAGCGGGACGAGGTCGACCTCGCGTTCCACCCCGGGCTCGAAGCGGACCGCGGTGCCGGCGGGCACCGCCAGCCGGTGCCCCCAGGCGAGGTCGCGATCGAAGTCGAGCGCCGGGTTGGCCGCGGCGAAATGGTAGTGCGATCCGACCTGCACCGGACGATCGCCGGTGTTGCGGACCAGTACCGTCCGCACGGGCCGCCCCGGGTTGATCTCGACGGGGTCCTCGCCCGGCAGGATCTCGCCGGGAATCACGCGATCGGCTGGTGCACGGTGACCAGCTTGGTGCCGTCCGGGAACGTCGCCTCGACCTGGACCTCGGCGAGCATCTCCGGCACCCCCTCCATGACGTCGTCCCGGGTGAGCACGCCGCGCCCGGCGGTCATCAGGTCGGCGACGCTGCGGCCGTCGCGGGCGCCCTCCAGCAGGAACGAGGTGAGGAGGGCGGTCGCCTCAGGATGGTTCAGCCGCAGCCCGCGGGCGCGTCGTTCCCGGGCGAGTCCGGCCGCCACATGGATGAGCAGCCGTTCCTGTTCATGGNGGCTCAGCAGCACGAACGCGAAGCCTAGCAGGCGCGGCCAATGATGCCGGCGTCGCCGCGGCCCGGACGGCCGGTCGGCGCGCGAGTTCCGCGGCACTCCNCACGTTCGTCTTTCGGCCGTCGCCCGATGTCGGGCAGGTGAACGTTGAACCGCTTTCGGGGCATCCAGGTTTCGGTGACGTTTCGGTCGACGGGAATCCCGGGGGCGGTGGTNGAGCGCGACCGGCCTGGCGGCCAGAATGGAGTTACTGGCAATTCACACAGGTGNGATGAGACGGATANGCCTCCTTCCTAGCGTCCGGGAGACCGCTCGGGCAGGTCGGATCGACCGGCCGACGGGGTGTGCCCGGGACGAGTGTGATGGGGGTTTGGTGACAACAGGTCTGGATCGGCGGGGTTTTCTCCGCCGGGGCGTGGGAGTGACCGCGGGAGCGACTCTGCTCACCGCCGGCGGGGGCGGCCTGCTCGCCGCGTGCGGCAGCGACGACAGCGACGCCAGCGACGACTCGGGCTCGGGCGGCTCCGGCGCCGCGTCGTTCGGGACGCTCGCCGTCCGCCTGTCGTGGATCAAGAATGCGGAGTTTGCCGGGGAGTANGTCGCCGACCAGCGCGGTTACTACAAGGCGGCCGGATTCTCCGGCGTCAACCTGATCGCGGGTGGCCCGTCGGCGACGCCGCAGGACACCGACGTCGCCACGGGTAAGGCCTTCATCGGAATCTCCTCCCCNGACATCACCGGGACCGCGATCGCCCAGGGCGCCCCCCTGAAGATCATCGGGGCGCAGTACCAGAAGAACCCGTTCGCCATCCTGTCCATGGCCAAGAGCCCCCTCAGGACGCCTCAGGACATGGTCGGCAAGAAGATCGGCGTGCAGGCGACCAACGAGTCGGTCTGGTCGGCGTTCCTGAAGGCCAACAAGCTCGACCCTTCGTCCATCACGAAGGTGCCCGTGGAGTTCGACCCGCTGCCGCTGACCACCGGAACGGTCGACGGTTGGTTCGCGTTCGTGACGAACGAGCCGAACCTGCTGCGGGTCAAGGGTTTCGACGTCACCACCTTCCTGCTGGCCGACCACAACTATCCGCTCGTCTCGGAGACCTTCATGGTCACCGACGAGTCGATCGCGAAGAACCGCGACAAGGTGAAGGCGGCGCTGACCGCCGAGATCCGCGGCTGGAAGGACGCCACCTCCGACGCCGCGCTCGGTGCCAAGCTCGCCGCCACCGTCTACGGCAAGGATCTCGGCCTGGACGAGAAGGAACAGGGCCTGGAGAGCGCCGACCAGAACAAGCTCATCCTCACCGAGGAGACGAAGAAGAACGGGCTGTTCACACTCACCGACACGCTGGTCGAGGAGAACATCGCCACCCTCAAGCTCGCCGGCGTCGACATCACTGCCGACAAGCTGTTCGACCTGTCCATCATCCGAGAGCTGTACAAGGAGAAGCCGGAACTCATATGAGCGCAGCCGCCACGTCCATGCCAGAGCCGGCCCCGGGACCGTCGGCTCCCTCCGCTGCTGTTCCTGGTTCCGGCGTGAGCGTGGTGGGCCTGCGCAAGGAGTTCCGCCTCGGCCGTTCGTCGATTCTGGCCCTCGACGACGTCAACCTCGCCACCGAGGAGGGCTCGTTCCTGACGCTCATCGGGCCGTCGGGCTGCGGGAAGTCGACGGTGCTGCGCATCCTCGCCGATCTCGACGCGCCCAGCGCCGGTGAGGTGCTGGTGCACGGGGAGCCTCCGGCGACCGCCCGACGTGGCCATCACCTCGGCATCGCCTTCCAGGACGCGGCGCTGCTGCCGTGGCGCTCGGTCGAGGCCAACATCCGGCTGCCGCTGGAGGTCGCCGGGGTGAAGGCGAACCGGGCGGTGATCGCGGACCTGATCCGGCTGGTGGGGCTCACCGGCTTCGAGAAGGCCCGCCCGGCGCAGCTCTCCGGCGGGATGCGCCAGCGGGTCGCGATCGCGCGCGCCCTCGTCGTCGAGCCCCGCATCCTGCTGCTCGACGAGCCGTTCGGCNCCCTCGACGACATGACCCGCCAACGGCTGAACTTCGAGCTGCTGCGGATCTGGGGCGAACGGGCCACGACGACCCTGCTCGTGACCCACTCCATCCCCGAGGCGGTGATCCTCTCCGACACCGTCGCGGTGATGAGCGCCCGACCGGGCCGCATCTCCTCGCTCGTCGACATCGACCTGCCCCGACCGCGCACCCCGGAGATGCTGCGCTCGGCGCGGTTCCACGAGCTGCACGACGAGCTGTCGGCGCTGCTGTTCTCCGGCGGCGAGACGGCGTCGGCCTCAGCGGGGACGCCGGCGGCCGACCCCGCCCGGAGCGGCGCATGACGACCCTGCAGGACGCCGCCTTCGGCGCCACCGGCGGTGGTCCGGGCCGGCCACCCGGGGGGCCGGGGGGATCCTCCGGCCCGAGTGGGTCGGGCGGGTCGGACGGTCGCGGCACGGGACGCCGCCGCGGCGGGGCCGGGACGGGCGCCGACCTGCCGGCCTGGATCGGTGGCGCGGCCGGGATCGTCGGGCTCCTCGCGCTGTGGTGGGTGCTCGCGGTCACCGTCCTGGACAACGGCGGGGTGGTGCCCACCCCGTGGGAGGTCGTGCGGGCGCTGTGGGATGACCACCGGCTCATGTGGACGTCGGTGACCTCGACGGTCCAGATCGCGGCGAAGGGCTGGCTGATCGGCAACGGCCTGGCCATCGGCCTCGCCGTGGTGTTCTTCGGCGTGCCGGTGGTGGAGCGGGTGCTGCTGCAGATCGGCGTGGCGTCCTACTGCCTGCCGATCATCGCGATCGGCCCGATCCTCACCACCGTGTTCGACGGCAGCACCCCGCAGATCGCCCTGGCCGGCATCTCCGTGTTCTTCACGACGATGGTCGGCACCCTGCTCGGCCTGCGGGCCGCGGACCCGGCGAGCCTCGACGTGGTGCGGGCCAGCGGGGGCGGCGCCTGGAAGCAGATGCGGTACATCCGGTTGCGGGCCGCCCTGCCGAGCACCTTCGCCGGGCTGCAGATCGCCGCGCCGGCGGCCGTCCTCGGCGCGATCATCGGCGAGTTCCTCGGCGCCGACCGGGGGCTCGGCGTGGCCATGGTCCACTCCCAGCAGGCCCTGGAGGTCCCGCGGACGTGGGCGCTGGCCGTGGTCGCCTCCGCGGTCGCCGGACTGGGCTACGCGCTGACCGCGCTCGTCGCCCGCCTGCTCACCCCGTGGGCACCGCGCGGGAACCCGGGAGGCGGGCTGTGACGGCCGGCGCCCCGCCGGCGACCGCCGCGGCACCGGCCACGGGCGGCTCCGCGCCTTCGGCTTCGGCGGCGGCCGCGGGGCATGGCACGCACGTGCTGCTCACGGCGATCCTGCTGCGGGTCGGGCGCACGCTGCTGTCCGTCGTCGCGTCGGCCGCCGTGATCGTCGGTCTGTGGTACGCGTTCATCGCCGTGTTCGACCTCAACCCGCTGGTCGCCAAGGATCCGCAGGCGGTGTGGACGTACCTGTTCACGGCCGACAAGGCCGCCGAGAGCCGGCGGGCGATCCTCGACGGGCTGTGGCACACCCTCGGCGACGCCGGGGTCGGGTACGCGGCGGGCACCGTTGCCGCGATCGTCGTCGCCGTGACCTTCGTGCTGTTCCNCTCGGTGGAACGGGCGCTGATGCCGGTGGCGATGATGCTGCGGTCGGTGCCGCTCGTGGCGATGATCCCGCTGCTCACCCTGATCTTCGGGCGGGGTCTGACCGCGGTCGGGGTCATCGCCGGGATCATCGTGTTCTTCCCGTCGCTGGTCAACCTGGTCTTNGGACTGAGGTCCGGCCCGCCGGCCGCCGCCGACCTGGTCCTCGCCTACGGGGGTGGTCCCGCGACCGTGCTGCGCAAGGTCGCNCTGCCCAGCGCCCTGCCGGCGCTGTTCGTCTCCGCGCGCATCGCCGTCCCGGGCGCGGTCATCGGTGCGCTGCTCGCCGAGTGGCTGGCGACCGGCGAGTGGCTCGGCTACTACATGCAACGCGCGCAGCAGACGTTCAACTACGGCGGGGTGTGGGCCTCGGTGGTCGTGATCACGGTGGCGAGCATCGCGCTGTACGCCGTCGTCGGCTTCGTCGAGGNGATCGTCCTGGCGCGGTACGGGCCGAACTCGGGTCGTGGCAGGTAGCGATGACTGTGATGCCCGCAATGGTGCCGTCGATCGCACCCGCCGCCTCGNCCGGACGGGCCATCCTGGGGCGGTCGGCTCTCTGCCGTGCACGTCGTCGCCCCCCGGNCTGCCCTCCCGCGGCGTATCTCGCGATTCCCCTGCGATATAACAAAAATCGGCGCGAATTACGCGATGTTCCCGGGCGGCCGCCTTCCCTGCCTGCCGTCTTCGGATGTAGATGCGCCGCCGGCGCCGGCCGGCGGACGAAGGGCTGCCTTTGAACGTCGAATGCACCAGCCTCGGACCCCGGCTGATGGCGGCGCACGGCCGGGTGGTCCGGCCGACGCGGATGGTTTCCGCCGGTTCGGCCACATACCCGCGGGCGCCAGCCCGCACGGAGTCGCCCGTGGTGATCCCCCGCCTGGACCGGCACGAACCCGCGCCGGAACCGGCCGGTCCGATCGGGCGCCTCCCGGTGACCGGCGCGGACCGGTTGCCCCCCTCGGCCGCCGAGCTGGCCCGCCTGCGCCGGGTCGCCGACGGCGAGGAGGACGCCGACCTGATCGTGCGGGGCGGCCTGGTCGTCGTCGTGCACGACGGCACGGTGGTCAGCCGCGACATCCTCATCGTCGGGCGGTACATCGCCGCCGTGACCAGGCCCGGAATGCTCAGCGGCCGGCGCTCTCTCGACGCCGCCGGCCGTTACGTCGTACCCGCCTACGTCGACGCCGGGCTGCGGGTCGAGGAGACACTGCTCAGCGCGGGCGAGCTGGCCCGTCTGCTCATCCCGCGCNGGACGGTGACGCTGCTGAGCGACCCGGCGGCGCTGCTCGCGCTCGGCGGGGCCCGGGGCTCGGAGCTCGCCACGGGCTCCGCGACGCCGCTGCGGGTACTGCTCCGTTCGGGCGGTGTCCTGCCTGCCGACGCCGACCTGACGCTTGCCGCGTCGCCCCCGCCCATCGCACCGGTCACCGGTCCCGGGGCGATCCCTCCCACCTCGCCCACCACCACCTCGGTGGTCGAGGTGAGCCCGGCACCGCCGGGGGCCGGGGTGAGCGGCCTGTCCGCGCTGGGTGCGGGGCCGGTGGCGGACGCCGCCGGACTGCGCTGGGCGCTGGACTACCCGAGCCCGGCGAGGTACCGCACGGTCACCGAACTCGCCACCCACGGCCATCTCGACCACGACGTGCGGCTCGCCGTCGGCCAGGGCATGGGGCCCATCGACGCCATCCGGCATGCCACCCTGCTCCCGNCCCGGTCGTACGGCCTGGACTCGGCGTTGGGCTCCATCGCCCCCGCCCGGCTGGCCGACCTGCAGGTGGTGACCACGCTCGCCGGCACCGCCCCGCCCGACGTGGTGGTGGCGGGCGGCCGGATCGCCGCAGAGCATGGCCGCCCACTGTTCGACAACCACGATGTGGCGCCGGCCTGGGCCGTCGGCCGGATCCGGCTGCCGGCGAACCTGCATGCCGGCTCCTTCGCCGGCCCCGGGCTGAGCCGGGCGGGCCGGCAGGACGTCAGCGTCGCGGCGGTGAGCATCGACGTGCCCCGCGAGCCGGCCGCCCATCCGGTTGCGGGCGGGTCCGGACGCAGCCCCCTGGGCGGTGCGGGGCCCGAGCCGGTGACGACGACGGCCCGTCGGCACGGCGTGCGCACGGTGCGGGTGCAGCCGACGGTGCACGGCGGGTACGCCGTCGCCGATCCCACCCGCGACCTGCACAAGGTCGCGGTCTTCGAGCGCGACGGCGGCGGCGCACCGATCGACGTCGGGCTGATCCGCGGCTGCGGGCTCACCCGCGGCGCGCTCGGGGTGTCGACGCTCCACGCGCCCGGCCACGTGGTCGTGGTCGGCGCCCGCGACGACGACATGTTGACCGCCGCTCGAGCGGTCGAGGGCATGGGTGGCGGGTTCGTCGTGGTGGACCAGGGCTGGGTGCGGGCGGCCTGCCCGCTGCCGTTGCTGGGCCTGATGAGCGATGCCCCGTGGGAGGCGGTGCTCGGCGAGCTCGCCGCCGTCGACACCGCCGCGGCCGATCTCGGCTGCCGGCTGCCGTTCCCGCTTCGGACCCTGGCGACCCTCGGCCGGCTGCTCTACACCCGCCCCTGATATCCCCGACGCCTCGTGCCCGCGTGGTCGCGTGGTCGCCGGCCACCGATCCCGACCGGCTCTCCCCTGGGATCTGTCGCCGGACGGGTGAGGTGCCTCGGTTTCCGTCAGCCCCCGTCAGCCGCCCGCGGCCGGTGGGGCAGGGCGGGACCCCCACCGGGGATGGCCCATCCAGGCGGTGCGGGTGACAGCGGCGATGCTGGTGGGGGCGGCGCGGGCGGCGCCGGTGTCGTCGGATGGCCGACGGCGGTCTGGGCCCGGACGTGCGCCGCGCACTCGCGCAGGTCGCGGTGCACCTGATCGGTCAGATGCCAGGTGCGGCCCGCGCTGTCACCCCCCACCTGGACCAGACCGGCGTGGAGCAGGCGGATGAGGTGGGCGCGTGCCTGCGAACGATCCACGCCCAGCAGGGTGGCCGCCTGCGCCGTGCGTAGCCGCGGAGTCTGCCGTAGCGCGGTGATGAGCTGAAGGTCGGCTCGACCCAACGGCCGGCCGAGCCGCTCGCGGGCCGCGACGTACCGGGCGAAGGCCAGGTCCGCGGGGACGGCGGGCAGGGTGGCGACGATCGTCCGTTCGGCCGGATGATCGAAGTGGGGAGCCGCGAGACCGTGCCGGAGCTGGTCGGCGACGGCGCGGCTGATCCCGTGCCCCGTGCGCTGGGCGATCCCGGCCCGCCGGAAGGCGTCGGCGAGCAGGGGGTTGCGCGGGCGGGGCGGCCCCGCGAGCGCGGCCGCGGGTGGCCCTCCGGCGCCCGGCGCCACGGGATTGGTGATCTCGATGCGATCGTCCGCCCATCGCACGTGGACGGCGCCGGGAACCTCATAGTCCCGATGGGTCAGCGCGTTGGTGATCAGCTCCCGGAACGCCTGCTCCGAAAAGGCGGGAACGTGTACCCGCAGGAGTTCGAACCGGATCACCTGCTCGGTGTTGCGGGCGCGGAAGCGGGCGAGCAGCTCCTCGGCGAGCCGGAACAGCGGCCAGTGAAAGAAGTCGTTCACCACCGCCGTGTCGGCCCGCAGGACCTGCATCGCCGCCTCGTNCCAGGGCAGGAACCAGCGGATCGCCTCCGGCCGGCCGAACAGCAACAGGGCCTCGGGCAGCAGGACCGGCTCCGAGCTGTCTGCCGTCGACGTCGACGGAGCGCCCGGGCGGGCCACCCCGAGGGCGGCGGCCAGCTCAAGGTCCGCCAGCCCGGCGAGGCCGACGTCGGCGCGTGATCCTGAGGCGCTCACCAGCCGGCGGAACCGCTCGAATTCGCGGGGATCGAGATCCGCCCATCCAGGGTCGACGATCGGCCGCGCCCGATCATGCTCCGTCATTGGTTGGCAGGTCGGCTGCCGTGTACGAGATGAAGAAGTCCCAGTGAAGTGCCACTGTCTCGGGCCCCGGCTCCGGGCAAGTCCACGATTGACAGCATGCCAGATCGCGCCGTCGTATCGGGCTGAAACTGACTCGTCCGGGGACAGTGCTTTGGACTGTCGTTTCGCCGGGCCGCCGGATGCGACTCCGTCGGCCGGCTCGGTCACCCGCCTTCTTCGCTCGCCTTCTTCGCTAACGGATCGGTGTGTGCCGGAACTCGGTGCGGCGGGCGGTGGTGCGGGGCCGGTCCCGGCCGTCGGAGGGTTGCCCGGAGCCGCTCGTCGGCAGCCGGGCCGCCCGCTCGACGAGGGAGGCCAGCGACCGACGCAGTGCGACTCCCGCGGCGTCGGCCCGGACACTCACCTCCTCGGTGAGGTCGGCATCGTCGCCCCGCAGCGGTTCGCCTCCCGGCGGGTCGCCGAGCAGGGGCAGGCCGTCGAGGTCGAAACGCTCCTGCAGTGCGAGGTCCTCGTCGAGCACCGCCTGTTCGAAGCGGGCGGCCTCGNCCATCAGCGCGGCGTCCCCGCCCAGGTCGTCGCGCAGCAGCCTCGTGTAGATCCGGGTGGATCCGGCGTCCTCCGGTTGCAGGCAGAACTGGATCGTGTTGATCATCCCGGCGTCGGGGTAGTCCAGGCGCAGGCGCAGCATGAACGGTGGCCGGTACACGTAGGTCGACCAGCGGCGCTGAACGAGCGGATGCTCGCCGGTGGCGACCTTGGGGTCCTCCGGGTTGGCGACCCGCTGTTCCATCTGCACGACGAATCCGTCGCCGTCCGGTGTCACCCGGTAGGGCGCGACCACGGTGGCCTCGCCGGCGCCGATCGTGCCGGCGTGCACGAACGGGAAGTGCGCCGTGTCCAGGAAGTTGTCGGCGAGCAGGCCGGCGCAGGCGGAGGACCGCGACGGCTCGAGCCAGACCGAGTCGAAACCCGGCTCGTCCGCCTCGGGGATCTCGATCAGGTCGGTGAACGGTTCCTCCGGCGCGATCCAGATCAGGCCGTGCCGCTCCACCACACCCCACGGTGGGGCGGCCCTGGCCCGTCTGGGGGGCGGCACCCCGGGGCCCAGGGCGGGAACCGCGGTGCACTCGCCGGAGGCGACAAAGCGCCAGCCGTGATAGCCGCAGACGAGCTCGCGCGCATCGACCCGGCCGGCCGACAGCGGGGCGAGCCGGTGCGGGCACCGGTCGGCGAACGCCGCCAGGCCATCGTCCAGGCGGGCGAGGACCCACGGTTCACCCAGCAGCCGGACCGTCACCGGCTCGTCGGCGACCTCCTCGGAGCGCGCCACCGGATGCCAGCCGTGGCGCAGTGCGGTGGTGGTGTTCTTCAGACGACGTGACATGCCCACCTCGCTCGCGTGCCGCCGGCGGCGATCGGGCCGCCGGCCCGGTGCGGTGTCCGGACGACCTCGCGATCTGGCCGGAGCCGTTACCGGGCGGACCATCCTTTCCAGGAGGCCATCCTCCCGGTCGGACCCTCATGACACGCGAGGACGGAGGAGAACCGCGCGTTCCGGCCACAGAGGGGACAAAGGTCCCATTTAAGGAGGGAAACGGCTCGGTATCTCGACTCGACATCGTGCATGTAACACTCGGTGAGGGAGTGCTGGCCGGCCGGTGAGGGTTCGGGCCGGCCGGATGCGGCGACTGTCCCCGGTGGGNCTGGTGCAACGGCCCCCGGCCCGGTCGGGGTGGCCTCACGGAGCGTCCGCATGGTCGAACATCATTGTAACTTTTCGCCTCTAGGGTCGGTTTCCATGCACCGTTCGTCCGCCTGCCCCGCCGCCCCCGGGCGTGCCCGCCGATCCCGCCCGTCCGGCCCCCCCGGATTCTCCGCCGCGGGCCCGAGGGGGCGAGTGCGGTCCAGGACTCTCCTGGCGCGGTCCTGGCGGTCGGGTTCCGGTCGGCGTCGGTTCCGGCGGAAGTGGGCATGGTGATGACCGGGGGAACGACGTCCGCGATGTTCCGGCCACGCACCGTCGGTGAGGCGGTGGAGATGCTCGCCGCCGCGCACGACTCCGGTGCCGCGGTGGCGCTGCTGGGCGGCGGCACCGATCTGGTCCCGGCACTGCGCTCCGGGGAGCGGGCCGCGGAGGTGGTCGTCGCGCTGCGCCGGGTGCTCGAACTGCGGGTACGCGGTGCCGGGGCGGACAGTCTGACCGTCGGCGCGGGGGTGACCTACACGGACCTGGCGGGCTGGTCGCTCTCGCCCGGCCTGGCGCGGGCTGCCCGGGTCGTCGGCTCCGTCCAGATCCGCAACACCGGCACGGTCGGCGGTGCGCTGGGGTCGGCGCGGCCCGCCGGCGACCTGCTCACCTTCCTGACGGCCGCCGACGCCGAGGTGCTCACCACCTCGCCCCGAGGAGCGGACCGGCTGCCGTTGCCACGCTTCCTCGCCGACGGGTTGGCCCCCGACGCCCTCGTCACGGCGGTCCGACTGGCTCGTCCGGGCGGCCCGCAGGTCTACCTCAAGATCGGTGATCGGCAGGCCGCGTATCCCGCGGTCGTCTCGTGCGCTGTGCTCGTGGACCGGGTCCGCCACCGGCTGACGTGCGCGATCGGGGGAGTGGGCCTGCTGCCGGCCCGGATGGGGGCGGCCGAGAGCTACGCAGGCGACGAGGTCGACTGGTCGACCGGGACGGTGTCCCCGGCGGCGGCCCGGCGTTTCGGCGACCTGGTCGTCGAGGCGGCTGCCCGGATCACTCCCGCCCTGCCCGTGGGCCCTCGTGGCTCCGCGGAGTACCGCTGGCACGCGGCCGGGGTGCTCGCCGGCCGGGCGCTCGCCCGCTGCCTGCACGTGACCACACCCCCGGCGACCGGCCCCGCCGGGGACCCCGCCACCGGGGGGATGTCGTGACCGCCGCGTCCGCGGACGGCCCCGACCCGTGGGCGGACGGGGTGAGCGCTGCCGGCGGTGGGGCAGATCGTGCCGGCGGTGGGGCAGATCGTGCCGGCGGTGGGGCAAGGGATGCCGGCGATGGGGAGGTCGGCGGTGGGGATGGCGGGGCGGACGGCGGCGAGAACTACCGGCTGAACGTCGACGGTTTCCTGCGCACGGTGAACGGTGCGCGGATCGGCGATTCGCTGCTCACCGTGTTGCGGGACACCCTTGGGGTGACGGCGGTGAAGGACGCGTGCGAACAGGGTCGGTGTGGGGCCTGCTCGGTGCTGCTGGACGGCCGGCTCGCGGCGTCCTGCACGGTGCTCGCCGCGGACGCCGACGGCACCCGGGTGGTCACCGTCGCCGGGTTGGGCGGTGTGGGGCTGGCCCGGGCGATCCGGGCGATGTTCCTGGCCGAGGGGGCGGTGCAGTGTGGCTTCTGCACCCCGGGCTTCGTGGTCGCGGTGACGGATCTGCTCACCCGCCATCCGGACGCCGACGAGCAGGAGATCCGCGAGGCGCTGGCCGGCAACATCTGCCGGTGCACCGGCTATGGCCGCATCCTCGCCGCCGTGCGGGCGGTCCAGGCTGAGCGCGGCGTCCTCCGCTCGGGGGATGCTGACGCGCCTGAGGGGATCCACCGTCGTCTGGATGGGGGTGCGGATGGGGGGTGAGGTCGTGCGAGGTGGGATCGGGCGGTCGGTGCATCGCCCGGACGGACCAGACAAGGCGAGCGGAACATTCCGGTACGCCGGCGACCTGCGGATGCCGTCGATGCTGCACGCGCGCACGCTGCGCTCGCCGCATCCACGGGCCCGCCTCGGGCGCGTCGACGCCGCGGCGGCCCGCCGCCTGCCCGGGGTGGCCGCCGTGGTCACGGCCGCCGACGTCCCGGGCGTGGCCACCTACGGGCTGATCGTCGCCGACCAGCCGGTCTTCGCCGCGACGGAGGTGCGCTACGCCGGGGAGCCGGTCGCCGCCGTGGCCGCGGTCGACGCCGCGACCGCCCGCCGCGCGCTCGCCGCGATCGAGGTGGACTACGAGCCGCTGCCCCCCTCGACCGACCCGGATCGGGTGCTGGCCGCGGACGCGGAAGCCCTGCATCCTGCCGGCAACCTGTTCCGCGAGATCGACATCCGGCACGGCGAGCCCGGGGTTGACGGTCCCGTCGTCGTCGAGGACCGCTATGTGGTCGGCATGCAGGACCAGGCGTTCCTGGCACCGGAGGCGGCCCTGGTCGCCCCGGNGGCCGACGGCGGGGTGGACCTGCACGTCGCGACCCAGTGGCTGCACTCGGACCGCGAGCAGCTCGCCGCCTGTCTGGGCATCCCGGAGAACCTCGTCCGCCTCACCCTGGCGGGCGTGGGGGGTGCGTTCGGGGGGCGCGAGGACGTCACCCTCCAGATCCACGGCGCGTTGCTGGCCCGGGCGGCGGGCGCGCCGGTGCGGATCGCCTACGACCGGGTCGAGTCCTTCCTCGGTCATCCGCACCGCCATCCCGCCCGGATGTGGTTCCGCCACACCGCGACCGCCGACGGCGAGCTGGTCAGCGTCCAGGCCAACGTGGTTCTCGACGGCGGTGCCTACGCGTCGTCCTCCCCCGCGGTGCTCGCGAACGCGGTCACCCACGCCGCCGGCCCCNACCGGGTTCCGCATGCGCGGCTGCGCGGGGTGGCCGTGCGGACCAACAACCCGCCCTGCGGGGCCATGCGGGGTTTCGNCGTGCCACAGGTGACCATCGGCCACGAGGCCCAGATGGACCGGTTGGCGGACGCGCTCGGCATGGACCCCGTCGAGCTGCGGATCCGCAACGCCGTCCGACCGGGGGATGTCCTGCCGACGGGGCAGGTGCTCGGCGCCCCGCTGCCGGCGCGTGAGCTCATCCAGCTCGTCGCCGCCCGTCCGCTGCCCCCGGCGCCGCCGGCCGCGGACGTCACCGGCCTCGCCCTGCCCGGCGGTCTGCCCGCCGCCGCGGAGCCGGGCCGGGTGCGCCGCGGCGTCGGCTACGCCCTGGCCTACAAGAACCTCCTCTTCTCGGAGGGCATGGACGACTCGTCGGCCGCTCGCGTTCGGCTGGACCTGACCGACGACGGCANGCCGCGTGTCCGCGTGCACAGCGCCTGCGCCGAGGTCGGCCAGGGCTTCGTCACCATCGCCGGCCAGATCGCCCGCACCGAGCTCGGTGTCGAACAGGTCGTCCTCGCCCCCGCGGACACCGCGGTCGGCAGCGCCGGCTCCACCAGTGCCTCCCGCCAGACCTGGATGAGCGGCGGCGCGGTGCGCGGTGCCTGTCTCGCGGTCGCCGACCGGCTGCTCGCCCGGGTCGCACGGGCCGCCGACCTGCCGGCCGAGGTCGTCGAGGCCCCCCGGCGCACTCTGCGGATCGCCGCCGGACAGATCGTCGGCGTGGAGGCCGGGCTGCGCATCGACATCGCCGACGCCCTGGCCGAAGGTCCGATCGAGGCCGACTACACCTTCCACCACCGGCGGACGACCGCGCTGGACGCCGAGGGCCAGGGAGATCCGCACGTGGCGTTCGCCGGCGCGGCCCACCGGGCGGTCGTCGACGTGGACATCGATCTCGGCCTGGTCNGGGTCGTGTCGATGGCCCTGGCCCAGGACTGCGGCACCGTGCTCAACCCCCTGTCCCTGCGTGGGCAGGTCGAGGGGGGCACCGCCCAGGGGCTGGGCCTCGCGTTGATGGAGGAGCTGGTCACCGTCGACGGGGTGGTGGTCAACCCGACCTTCCACGACTATCTTCTGCCGACCACCGCGGACGTCCCCGACCTGGACTTCGTCGCCGTCACCGAGCCGCAGCCCGAGGCGCCCTACGGGGTCAAGGGCGTCGGGGAGGCGCCGACCTGCACCGCCACCCCCGCGATCGTCGCCGCGATCCGGGCGGCGGTCGGGCGGGACCTGCGGCGGGTCCCGGTGCGCCCCCAGGACCTCGTCGACGTCCCGACCCGCCCCGACGTCCCGACCCGCCCCGACGTCCCGATCGGCGTCGACATCCTGATCCGCCCCGACGTCCCGACCGACGCCGGCGTCGACCCGGCTGGAGGTGCTTCGACGGCATGAGTGAGCACCCCCCAGGCGCGCCGGCGCGCCTGCCGGAGCGGCCGCAGGTGCTGCGCTCCAGCCGGGTAGTCCTGCCCGACGGCGAGCGGCCGGCGGCGGTACACCTCGCCGACGGCCGGATCGCCGCGATCACCGAGCCCACCGAGGTGCCGGCGGACGTCCAGGTCACCGACCTCGGCGACCTGGCGTTGCTACCCGGTGTGGTCGACAGCCATGTGCACGTCAACGAGCCGGGTCGGACGGAGTGGGAGGGCTTCGCGACCGCGACCCGCGCCGCGGCGGCGGGCGGCGTCACCACGATCATCGACATGCCGTTGAACGCGATTCCGCCGACGACCTCGCTGGCGGCGCTGGCGACCAAGCGGGCGGTGGCCGAGGGGCAGATCGCCGTCGACGTCGGGTTCTGGGGCGGCATCATCGGTGCCGACACCCGCAGTCTCGCCGATCTGGCCGCCCTGCACGACGCCGGCGTCTTCGGCTTCAAGGCTTTTCTGGCCCCGTCGGGGGTCGAGGAGTTCCCGCACGTCTCGATGGAGGTGCTGGCTGCCGCCGCCCGGCACACCGCCCGGATGGGCGCCCTGACCGTCGTGCACGCCGAGTCGCCCGCCGTCCTCGCGGCGGCGCCGCCGGTCGCCGGGCGGGCCTTCGCGAGCTGGCTGGCCTCCCGGCCCGCGGCGGCGGAGACGCAGGCGGTGGCGGGGCTGGCGGCGCTGTCCGCGGCGACGGGCGCGCGGCTGCACGTGCTGCACCTGTCCGCCGTCGAGGCGCTCGACGAAATCCTCGCCGCCCGCGCGGAGGGGCTTGGGCTGACCGCCGAGACCTGCCCGCACTACCTGACATTCACAGCGGAGGAGGTCCCCGAAGGGGCCACGGTGTTCAAGTGCGCCCCGCCCATCCGGGGCAGATCGAACCTGGACCGGTTGTGGGACGCGATGCCGGCNGGATTGCTCACCGGGATTGTCAGCGACCACTCGCCGTCGACGCCGGAGGTCAAGCACATCGACAGCGGCGACTTCGCGGCCGCCTGGGGCGGCATCGCGTCCGTGCAGATCGGGCTACCCGCGGTGTGGACCCAGGCCCGCGCCCGCGGGCACACCCTCGCCGAGGTGGTCGCCTGGATGTGCGCGGGGCCAGNCGACCTCGCCGGGCTGCGCGGCAAGGGCCGGCTCGCCGTCGGTGCGGACGCCGACCTCGTCGTCTTCGACCCGGATGCGTCGTTCCTGGTCGAGCCGTCCATGCTGCGGCATCGCCACCCGCTCACCCCCTACGCTGGACGCAGCCTCGACGGAGTCGTCCGGGCAACCTATCTGCGGGGGGTGCGTGCGGACGGTGACCGCCCGCCGCGGGGACGCCTGCTGGCACGGTGAGGTTNCCACCTCACCCGATCGGGCCAGGACCCCTCCTGCCTGCCGGGGCCCGGGTCCATGGCTGGCGCGGATGGGCCCCCACGTCCGGCCGTGCGATGCCGACCCGGACCAGCCGCAGGCGTCGTCGGGACGTACCCTTTGCGTCCCGCAAACGTGCCGACCCAGCCTGCCCGCACCGGAGCGCCACCGAGCCCGGTGGCGACCCGGCGGCCGCCCGACCAGCGGCGCAGCAGCCGGTTGCCGCAGGTGACACCGCTCGACCGAGAGAAGGATCCGATGAGTGACGAGCCCGACCTGACCAATCTCGTCGACCTGGCGGCAGCCCGTTCCGGCGGCACGGTCGTGGCCGTCAACGACGAGTTCTTCGCGTTCGCGGAGCGGATGTTGCTGCCCGAGCCGCCGGTCGTGCGCCCCGGCGTGTTCACCGAACGGGGCCAGTGGACCGACGGCTGGGAGACCCGCCGCCGCCGCGATCTGCCGGGGGCCGACTGGGCCATCGTCCGTCTCGGCGCGCCCGGGATCGCCCACGCGATCACCGTCGACACCACCCACTTCACCGGCAACGCACCGGAGGCCGTCGAGATCCACGGCGCGACGGTCGCCGGGTACCCGTCCGCCGCGGAGGTCGCCGATGACGCCGTCGACTGGGTGGAGCTGGTCCCGCGCACGCCGATCACCGCCGACGCGGTCAACGTGCTTCCCGTGGCGGAGGCGGGCCGGCTGCGCATCACCCACCTGCGGCTGACCATCCATCCGGACGGCGGAGTCGCCCGGCTGCGCGTGCATGGCACGGTCGTGCCAGATCCGCGCCTGNTCGACCGGGTCACCTCCGATCTTGCCGCCGCCTACCTGGGCGGGGTGGTGGTGGCCGCCAGCGACATGCACTACGGCGACCGGCACAACCTCAACGCCTCCGGCGACGCCCGGGCGATGGGAGAGGGCTGGGAGACCCGGCGCCGCCGTGGCACCGGGCACGACTGGGCGGCGGTCCGCCTGACGACGCAGGGTCTGATCGTGCGGGCCGAGGTCGACACCCGCCACTTCCGCGGCAACGCCCCCCGGGCCGTCGAGCTGTGGGCGGCGGACTACCCGGACCTGCTCGACCCGGATGACATCGACGCCATCACCGAGTGGGTACCGCTGCTGCCGCGCACGCGGGTGCAGCCCAACACCCGGCACCTGTTCGACCTGGAGGTGCCCGTCCAGGCCACCCATGTTCGCGTCGACGCGATCCCCGACGGGGGCCTGGCCCGGCTGCGGCTCACCGGCGTCCCGACGGCCACCNGGCGCGAGGCACTGGCCATGCGCTGGTTCGACGCACTCTCCCCTGACGCGGCCCGCGAGGAGCTGCTGGCCTGCTGCGAGTCCGAAGACTGGGCCGAGGCGGTGGTGGCCCGCCGCCCGTTCGGCACCCTGGCCGCTCTGCTNCCCGCCGCCGAGCAGGAATGGTGGCGGTTGCCGGAATCGGCCTGGTTCGAGGCGTTCACCGCGCATCCCCGGATCGGGGAGCGCCCGACCGGCATCCCCGCGCCACCGACGACGTCACGCGCATCGGTGGTCTCCCTCGACGCCCCCCGGCGGGAGCAGGCGGCGATGGACGAGGCCCCCGAGGCGATCAAGGCGGCGTTCGTCTCCGGCAACGCCGCCTACGAGGAGCGCTTCGGCTACATCTTCCTGGTCCGCGCGGCGGGACGCGGCGCCGAGGAGATGCTCGCCCTGCTGCAGGAGCGGATGGCCCACGAGCCCGACGAGGAGCTGCGCATCGCCGCCGGCCAGCAGGCGGAGATCACCGCCCTGCGGATCCGGCACCTGATCACCGGAGCGTAGCCCGCCGGCGGTGACGACGGACGACGATCGGGGCCCGGCCGGCCGAAGGGCGGCCGGGTTGGCGAAGGCGCGGGTTGGCGAAGGCGCGGGTTGGCGAAGGCGCGGGTTGGCGAAGGCGCGGGGCGGGGGAGGACCGGCGACGCAGGCTGGTCGCGACGGGGCCGGGGACTGGACGGAGGCGCGATGGGACTGTCCACACACGTCCTGGACACGGCGCAGGGGCGGCCCGCTGTGGGGGTGCCGGTTCGGCTCGAACGGGGGAAATCCGGCCCGAAGTCCGACGGCACCGGCGAGACAAGCCGGAGCGGCACCGGCCGGAGCGGCACCGGCCAGACCGGTGCCGACTGGACCGTGGTCGCCGAGGCGGTCACCGACGCCGACGGCCGGGTCGGCGACCTGCCGCTGACCATGCCCGGCCGCTGGCGGCTCGTCTTCGACACAAGCGCCCGCTCGACCTTCTTCCCCGAGGTGAGCATCGCGTTCCACGTCACGGACCCGGCGGAGCACCATCACGTCCCGCTCCTGCTGGCGCCGTTCGGCTACTCGACCTATCGCGGCAGCTGACCCGATACCGCACGCCGGGTGGACGACCCGGGGCGAGTCAACGGGGAACGACCTAGCCGTGGGTTGACGGGGGCCGTGACCTGGGCTGTGGGTGGACGGGGGCCTTGGCCGACCGACCGCGACCTGGGGGAGAACCGCTCGGCGCAGCGGTGCCGAGCCGTCAGGTCTCGGTGGCGGGCCGCGGGCGGGACGGGGAGGCCAGCGGCCACCCGCCGGCCGCCAGCCGGGCGCTGACTCGGGCGATGTCGCCCTCCAACGGGGTGTCGTGGGTGACGTCGGCGATCGCCGTGCGGATCGCCAGGGCCGAGGCGGAGTCACCGTTCGTGGTCAGCGCGTCGGCGATCGCAGTCACCTCGTCCCCGGTCAGCTTGCGCCGCAGCAGCGCGAACAACGGCAGGTAGTCCCGCTCCGGGACGCCGTCGGGATATCCGGCCCGCAGCCACTGGATGATGGATGCCAGCAACGGAGGCAACGCCACGCCACTCACCTTTCCTTCACCTCCCGGGCGACTCCGGGAACCGACCAATGACGT
>NZ_LJFZ01000023.1:0-123732 GCF_001420875.1 Frankia sp. AvcI1
CCGCCAGATCGTCCGCGGCGAACTCCACGAAGGCGACGCCCTGCCCCCCGAAGCCGTCCTCATGGAACAGTTCGGCGTCTCCCGCCCCACCCTGCGCGAAGCCTTCCGCGTCCTCGAATCCGAAGCCCTCATCAGCGTCCGCCGCGGCGCCCACGGCGGCGCCCGCGTCCACACCCCCAACGGCCACGTCGCCGCCCGCTACACCGCCCTCGTCCTCGAACACCAACACACCACCCTCGCCGACATCCACACCGCCCACACCCNCCTCGAACCCGCCGCCATCCGCCTACTCGCCACCACCGCCACCGACACCCACCTCACCCACCTCACCACCCACCTCACCACCACCGACCACGCCCTCGCCACCCCCCACCCCAACCCCACCGACATCCACACCCACCACCTCAACTTCCACACCCTCCTGCTCACCACCCCCGCCAACCACACCCTCACCATGATCAGCAGCATGCTCCGCCACATCCTCGACGCCACCACCCCCACCCCCGACACCCCCACCCCCGACCTCACCACCCTGCGCCACCAACACACCACCCACCACCAACTCCTCACCCACCTCACCAACCACGACCCCGACGCCGCCGAAACCCTCTGGCGCCACCACCTCACCACCACCCCCCACACCCCCCACCAACCCACCACCCCCCTCGACCTCCTCGGCGACTAGGCCGCGTAGCCGACCGTGATCAGGGGGTCCGGCCGGCCGGGTCCTCGCGACCCGCCCGGCTGTCCGGCTGCCCGCCCGCAGTCGGCGGAAGCCAGTCCCGTACCGGATCGATCCGGCCCGCCGGGACTCCGACCTGCACGAATGGCGACCGGATCGGCCGGACCCAGCGGCGGCAGGGACGTCGAGCGCATATACGGGAAATAATTCGCCCGCAATGCGACAGTGTTCGCGGTATCGTCGTGGAAGTTCAGACTCGGACCATGCGCCGGCGTTCAGCCGAAAGGGTTCTGATGGTCGATCTTGCCCGACTCAGCTTCGGCGCGGCCGCCGCGGAACGGGACATCCGCCGGGGGCTCGACTCCTATTTCATCGAGTCCTCCGCGTACAACCAGGTGAACTCGGGGATGAAGACGATCCTGGTCGCGAACCGGGGCGCCGGCAAGAGTGCGATCTTCAAGACCATGGCGCATCGGCAACGGGACGCGGGCCGCTCGGTGATCGAACTGGCCCCGGAGGACTACTCCTACGAGTTTCTCAGTTCCGCCATGACCCGGGAGCTCGACGGCTCGTGGGCGAAGCTGGGAGCCTACGCGACGGCGTGGAAATACCTGATCCTCGTGCTGATCATGAAGGAGCTGACCCGCCGCCACGGCCGNCTGCGCCGCGGCGCGGAGAGCCAGATCCACACCTACCTACGGGACCATCATGCGGGCGGCGCGACAAGCGCCTTCGACTCCTTCGTCTCCTATCTTCGCCGGATCGAGTCGGTGAAGATAGGCCGGTACGAGGCGGGTGTGCNCACCCGGGAGCTGCAGTACCTGTACAAACTCCAGGAGATCGAACATCTGCTGCCCCCGCTGGTCCGCCTGTGCGAACGCAGTCGGGTCACGGTGGTCGTCGACGAACTGGACCGCGGCTGGGANGCCTCCGAGGACGCCCAGGCATTCGTCGCCGGCCTGTTCCAGGCCTGCATGTCGATCAATGATCTCTCTCCGCACCTGCGGATCTGCATGTCGCTGCGGNAGGAGCTCTACGACAGCATCCCCGCGATCTACGACGACGCCCAGAAGTTCCGCGACCTCATCGAGGTCATCTCGTGGGACGAGGAAGGGCTCTGGAAGATGATAGCCGGCCGCATCCGGCACACGGTTCCCGACCTGAGGAGCCGCTCCGACGACGACTGCTGGGGAGCGGTCTTCACCCGGCCGGTGTGGTCCTTCCGGTACATGACCGACCGTTCCCTGTGTCGTCCCCGGGAAATCATCCAGTACTGCAGCCACGCGCTCGACCATGCTCGCACACACAGCTCGCGCAAGTCGGTCAGAATCGCCCCACGGGACATACAGGCGGTCGAATCGACATATTCGGCCGAGCGGTCGCGCGACATCGCGGCCGAGTACCGGTTCCAGCATCCCGGCCTGCTCGGCGTCTTCCAGACGTTCCGCGCCGGGCCGCCCGTCTGGAGCCGCGCGGAACTGGAACTGTTCCTGCTGGACCTGGCCACCGGGGCGGTCCATACGGCCCCGGAGGCCCGCTCCTGGGTCGACAGCCGGGAACCGGAGGTGATCCTCGAGGTGCTGTGGAACGTCGGTTTCCTCGTTCCCGCCGGGGACATCGCCGCCGATCGCGAGCAGGTGCCGGTCGGCGCCGCATCCCAGCAGGCGGCCGGAGCCGGCCAGGCCCGCCGGCCCCGGCGTCCGCGGCCCGCCCTGCACGGCGTCACCGAGTTCACGATCCATCCGATGTTCCACCGCTACGTCGTCGATCGGTGAGTCGTCCGATCGGTGAGTCGTCCGATCGGTGAGTCGTCCGATCGGTGAGTCGTCCCATCGGCGCGTCGTCCGATCGGTGAAAAGCCGGCGTCGGCGAATGGGCGGGCGCGACGGCGAGATGACGGTGCCGAGTGCCGACGGGAAGAAAAGGCCGGGGCGGCCGCACAACCGTTTTCACATCGCGCAGCCAACACCTCTGGTCCCGTCTTGTTGCTGGGGTTACCGTGGGCCGCATGCCATCGGCGGGTCTGGCCTGGCAGACCCTTTCCGACCCCGGGGCGCTCGCGCTCGTCGACGCCGACTCCGGCCGAGCCGCCGCGCTGGCCCGGCCTCATCCCACCGACCTGCCAATGGTTCAGATCGTCGACATCGAACGCCTCGCCTGGGGCTGGTTGGNGCCGGCGAGCCGGCCGCAGTCCGAGCGNCACCTACACGAGCAGGTCGCCGCCGATCCGCTGAACACGATGCGCGGGCTGTGCTGGCTGATGGCGATGTGGGTCGTGGCCGTGCATCTGCGCACCGGCCGCCAGCCGACCGTCCTCGTCGCGGAACTGCGCGTCCCGGGGATCTGGCAGGGACCCGAGACGCCGGCGAGCGCGGCGGTCTGGGCGGAGCTGGCGGATCGCATCCGGCTCGGCGTGCTCGCCGCGCTCACCAGCGACGGCGACGCCGACGCGCGGTTCGGGGAGGCCCTGCGCCACCCCGTGGGCATCGCGCCCATCCTGCTCGGCTACGCGCTGCGCATGCTCACGGATCTACACCGGCAGATGCTGGACCACGGCATCGATCCGCGCGAGATGGCGGGCACCCTGGCGCTGTACACCGTCGATCCTCAGGATCGCGCGACCGCCTGCTTCCGCCCGCTGACCTGACCGCCCGCCCGGCCGGCCGGGCCGAGGGACTCCGGCGGCGTCACCGCGGAGCGCGCCGGAGGAGTCTGGTCGGCCGCGTCGATGTAGACGACCCGGGTCGTCCCGCCGTGCCCGTGGATGGCGAGCAGGGTCTCCATCGTCGGATAGATCGCGATGGAGTCGTGCTCGGAGTCCCACCACAGCACGCAGGTGCCGTCGGGCGCCTGCGCCCCGAACGCCACCGCGCCCGTCCCGGACACCCCTGAGACGTCGACCTCACGCTCCAGCTCGAACCGCCGCACCTGGCGAGCAGACATCGCCACGACCTCCTTGCGGGGCACCGCACCGTACCCGTAGGCATCGCCCGTGATCCGGTTCGGTGGGCGACTCGGGCACCGGGTCCGGGTGAGGCGCCGACGCGACCGGATCAACTGGCCGGCGCTGCGCATCGTGACGCCCGCCGGCCGGTTGGCCAACGGTAGCCGGTGATGTCGGGGTGGGTCACCTGTATGCCTGCATAGCACCGTCCGGGTAGCCCGACCGGGGTAGTACCTCCGGGGAGGACACCGGTCACGCTCATACGCGGCGACGCCGGCCGTCTCCCCCGCGCGACGATCACGGACTCGACCGAACGGTCGCCAGCCGCGCGTCGCCCGCGTCCGGGGTCGTGAGATAGCGCGCGTAGCCGTCGTCTCCACGCAGGTGCAGGGAGAGGAAGGCCACGACGTAGCGGTTCGCGAGCCGGTGGGCGTCGGCAGGGGCGATCTGCGGCGGCCAGCAGGTGGCCGCGGAGGTCAGCGCGACCTGCATGCCCAGCGGGGCGGGGATCCCGGCGGCGCCGAGCAGCCCGGCCTGCCGGCAGATCTCGGTGAACGAGTTGTGCACGGCGCCGGTGATGGCGACGGTCATCCGCGGGTGGGAGTGGATCAGGAGGTTGAACGCCCGGTCGTTGTTCTCGGGAATCGGCACCGTCCTGTCCCCGGTGCCGCCGATGAGCAGCGTCGGCACCCGCACCTGGGCGAGTGACGCCGCGGGCAGCGGGGAGGTCGCCGCCGCGATCCCCACCGACGCCCGGATGCGCACGTCCGCCGGCATGGGCAGGTTGGCGATGCTCGACACGATCGCGGTGAAGCCGCCGAAGGAGAACCCGACGATGCCGATCTGGTCGGGACGGACCCGCGGGGCGTTCGGGCAGGACGTGGCGGTCAGCGCGTCGATGACCGCGGAGACGTCGCGGGGCCGGTCCGTGGCCAGGTTGAGCTGGCGCTCCTCCCGCCCGGCCGCGGCGTCGGCCATCGTGTCGCCGGGATGATCGGGGGCGGCGACGAGGAAGCCGTGACTGGCCAGCGCCTCCATCAGGAAGGCGGACTGGGTTCGGCTGCCGACACTGCCGTGGGAGAACACGACGAGGGGGAACGGGCCCGGAGCCGGGGCGGCGTCGGTCACGGCGCTCGCCGAGGGGAGCCCGACGTTTCCTGCCAACGGGTAGAACGCCGGCTGTCCGGGCCCGCCGAGGCCCGCCGGCCCCGCGGCCGCGACCTCGGGGCAGGCGCCACCGACACCGGGTTCGGCCGCCGCGCCCGACCCCCCGGCCGGGCCGTTCGCCCCAGTCGGGCCGTTCGCCCCAAGCAGGCCGCCAGCCCTCGCCGTGCCGGTTGTCCCCGCCGTCCCGGCCGTCGCGGGCGCCCCGGAAGGAGCCGAGTCGGAGCCGGAGGTGCCAGCCGTGTTCGCGCGGGCCGGATACCACAGCGAGGTCACGAGCACACGGCCCGGGCTGCTGGAGTTGACGATCCGCACCGTGCGGTAGCCGATCTTCCAGGGCCCGGGCAGGTCCGGGTCGGGCACGGCGGCGGCGGTGACGGCCGGCGCCGGGTCGGCCGGAGCTGCGGCGGCGGCGCCGGCGAGCGGCTCCTGGTCACTGCCGGGTGGCCCACCGCCCGCCATGGCCGGAGCCGCCGGGCCCACCAGGCAGCCCAGCAGGGCCAGCAGCGCCAGCAGAACGACGACCAGGGCCGTCGGGCGCCTCGCCGACGGTGCCGCGGTCCGGCGCGTCACCGCGTACCAGATCACGCTACGCATCATGGCCATGACACTACTGAGAGTGTCGGAACGTCGCCGACGCATCGCCTGCGCCGAGGGCGGGATGTGCCTCGACGCGCCGGTTTACAGGTGCGCGATTCCCGTCTCCGACAGGCGCGGGCGGCCCCGCGGCTAGCTCGCCCTGGCGATCAGACGGGCGCAGCGGGGGGCGACGGCATCCAGCAGGTCCTCGATCTCCTCGACGCAGCCGCCGCAGCCCGTGCCGGCGTCGCAGCGCGCGCCGATCTCGTCCACGTCGCGAGCACCGGCGGCGATCACTGTGCGCAGCGTCCGGTCGGACACCGCGAAGCAAGAACAGACGAGCACCGCACCTCACCAGCCCGAGGCGGNCAACCCACCCGGGGTTGGCCGGCAGTTGGCGGACCCTGCCGGGAGGCCGCGGCGCCGGCCCAGACGGACCGATGCCTTAGCTAAGGCTTCCCTAATTGCAGGGTGCCATGCCGCACCCCCTCGGCGCAAGACGGCCGTAACGCCCGCCACCACCGGGCCCGCCGGCCCCTCGCCCGCCGCCTACCGGGCCGTGCGGGGGGACGACCGGACCCGTGGTGNGGGGGACGAACGGGCCGTCCGTCCCCCGCACCACGGACGGTTACGCGCCGCCGCCGGCGGCCGGCACGAGCGCGACGGCCGCGTCGGGCTCGGTGACCCGGAAGGTGAAGCTCTCCTCCAGGTACAGGTCGACGGTGTCCGCCGTGTGCGACGCGTACCCGATCGAGAGATCCTGGCCCGACTCGAGCACGAAGTCGCCGCCACGCAGGCTGAGCACGACCGCGCCGGTGACCCCGGGGGCCTGCACGACGGGCCCGTCGAGGATGTGCTGGAGGTGGGTCAGCAGCAGGTAGCCACCGTGCTCGGCGGTCTCGATCACCGCGGTGTAGCTGTCCGGCTCGAGGGCGAGCGCGTACGGACCGGCGATGCCGGCGCGACGCAGCAGGGCGACGGCCTTGGCCACGGTGCGCGGGTAGGTGTCGGTCCCCGCCTCCAGCGTGAGTTGGGGATGCGACGACGCCTGGGTGATGCCGACCAGGCCGGCCTCCTGGTAGCCGTGGAAGACGACCGAGTTCTCGGTGACGGCGATGCGGCGGACAGCCTCCTCCAGCGGCGCGAGGTCGAGGTCGTCGGCGCCGCGGTCGGCGTCGGCGAGCTCGGCGCGATCGAGGGTGAAGCCGACGCGCAGCTCGATGACCGGCTGCACCTGCCGGACCCGGGCCTGCACCCCGGCGGCCGGCGGCGCGGACAGGGCCGCCACCCGGCCCAGTGCGGTGGCGGAGTACTCCCAGCCGTGCGGCCCGGCGAAGTCCACCACCTTGCGGGCGGCCAGGTTCGTCGTGAGGCGGGCCTTCGCCTCGTCGTCCACCGCCTTCCAGGCAGCGTCCGTCAGCGGGGCGTGGCCGCGCAGCAGATGATTCACTCGCCTACACCTTTCAGACTGCCGATTCCGAGGGAGCCGTCACCGGGCCCCGCCGCCTGCCGCTCCGTCACCGCGTCCGGGTCGCCGGAGCCGCCCCGGTCCATGGTCTCCTCCTCGACCTCGGTCACCGGCCCGGAGGTGAACAGGTAGGTCCGTAGCTGGGTGTCCAGCACGGGGTCGTGGCGACGCAGCCATTCCAGCGTCATCGCCGCGTGTTCCTTCTCCTCGTCCCGGTTGTGCGCCAGCACCTGGGCCAGTTCCGGGTCCGTCGCGGCGTCGACCCGCTGGTCGTACCAGTCGACCGCCTCCAGCTCCTCCATCAGCGAGACGATCGCCCGGTGCCGGTCGACCGTCTGCGCGGAGAGCTTGTCGGGCTGCTCGTGCAGCCCCATGCTTGAGTCGCCCATGGCGTCTGCCTACCACGCTGACCCGGTGTTACGCCGGCACGGGTGCGCCAGCCACACCCACCGTCACCNCCGTAGGCGCCGCCGTCGTCGCTGCCGTCAGCGCGACGGCAACGGGATGATCTCGATGCGGCGGTTGGCGGCGCGGCCCTGCGGGGTGCCGTTGCCCGCGACCGGTTCGCGGGAGCCGAACCCGGCGGCCCGCACGAGGTCGGCGGGGACACCCCGGCTGGTCAGGTAGTCGGCGGCGGCCTGGGCCCGGTTCAGCGACAACGCCTGGTTCAACGCCGACGGCCCCGAGGTGTCGGTGTAGCCACCGACGAGGACGGCGAGATCCCCCCCGCGCAGGACGGCGGCGACGGAGTCCAGACGGGCCTGCGCCGACGGGCTCAACCGCGCCCCGGACACCGGGAAGGTGACGGCAGGCCCGTCGAGGGCCGCCCGCAGGGCCGCGAGGGACCCCGACTGCCGCCTCGCCGCCGCGACGCGATCCGGCGTGACGGCGGCTCCGGACCCGGTGGCTGCGGATCCCGCGGCTGCGGGTCCGGCGGCTGCGGGTCCGGCGGCACGGGCGACGACCAGGTGGTCCGCCAGCGTGACGCCGGGGACGACCGCGGCGGTCGCGGCCAGCACCGCCGCGCCGAGCCGGCGGCGGGCGGCCTCGTCGGGAGCGCCGCCGGTGAGGGCGACGGTCGAGCCGGACACCGTCGCGGAGTGCTCCCCCGCCACTGCGCGTAGCGCGACGGCGAGGGCGGAGACGGCCTCGACCGGCGGCTCGGCGACCGCCGGGTCGACGAGCACCTGACCGCGCACCGTGCCGCCGGCGGCGTCGGCGACGGCGGCCAGCAGGGCTGCGCGGCTCGCCTCGTCGGGCACGGTCGCGGTGACCGACAGGCCCCGTCCTGCGACGGCGAGCACCAGCGGCCTCGGCGGCTGGGTGGCGATGAGCACGTCGTCGCCGAGGCGGGCCGACGTGGTCCCGGAGACCGCGGCCGAGGCTCGCGCCTGCTCCGCGGCCGCCGCGTTGGGGAAGCGCCCGGTGACGATCGCCTCCCGCCCCTCGATGCGCACCTGGGCGTGCACGCCGCCGGCCGCCCGGACGGCCGCCGTCGCCCGGGCGCCCAGGTCGTCCTGGATGGGCCCGCGACGCAGCGCGAAGGCGATCAGGGCGAGCAGCAGCCAGGCCAGCACCAGCGACACGACGAACGCGACCGGTCGAGGACGGTGCAGCCGCGCGGCCAGGGACGGGGACATCGATCGGACTCCGAGCGGGATCGGACCGGACGCGCAACCCGGGGGCGGTGCCGAAGGGTCGGAGTGCATCTCACGGGGCGCGGCCCGGGCAGGCGAGGCAGGGAGGTGTGCGGCCGACGCCGGCCGCGGCACAACCTTCGCACATCGCCCACCCAGGCAACACACCGGGGGTCACAAAGCACCCATCCTGGACACCTCACCCCGGCGTCGCCCCACCGGCCGCCGGTGGCCTGCCGGCACCGCGCGGCTCCCCGGCCCGGACGAGGATCAGACCGCGCGCGCCCCGTCCGGACGGACGGCCCGGTCCGACCGCAGGGAGATCTCGGGCGCGGCGGGGGCCGGCACGGGGGGCACGGGCGCCGCCGACGGCGGGCCCTGCCGACCGGTGACCGGCGCCGCCCGTGTCGAAGAGGCGGGTTCCGCCGGCGGGGTGGGCGGGGCCGCGGTCGGTTCCACCGGCGGTTCGAGCGGCTCGGGTGAGAGGGGCGACGCGGCGCCCGCGGCGGCGCCCGGACCAGCGGCGGGATCGCGGCCGACAGACGGATCGCGATCGGCGGACGGATCCCGACCGGTCACCAGATCACGACCGGCCGACAGACCACGACCGGCCGACGGACCGCGACCGGCCGACGATTCGACGACGACGGACGGCACCGCACCAGCCGGCGACGTCGGATCCGCCCGGGGGTGCGCCGCCCCAGCCGCCGTCGAGGCGGCGAGCGTGACCGGCTCCGCCGTGCCCGATCCACCGGCGTCCGCCACGGCGGCCGGGGACGCCGATCCGGCCGGCCAGGGCGACTCCCGCTGCGGCACCGGTGCGGCGCCGACCGCGGTTGCCCGGACCCGCCGCCGCCAGGCGAACACCAGCGCGACGGAACCGGCGGCGACGCCGAGGACCATCCAGCCGGCCACCGCGTCGAGCAGGTAGTGGTTGGCGGTCGACATGACGACGAAGAACGTGGCCGCCGGGTAGAGCACCCCCAGGATCCTGGTCACCGTCCGGCGCCCGAAGCGCACGAGCAGGAACCCGCACCACAACGACCAGGCGCAGTGCAGCGACGGCAGCGCCGCGTACTGGTTGGTGATGCCTTCCAGACCGTTCGGGGCGGCACTGGCGGTCCCGGTCCACCAGCCCCAGCCCGCGAAGTGCGACATGGTGTCGGTGTACGAGGTGCCGGTGAGCAGGCGGGGCGGCGCCGTCGGGAACAGGAAGAACCCGACGAGGCAGATCAGCGTGGTCGCCACGAGCGTCCAGCGCGCCTGCGCATAGTGCCGGGTGTGCCGGCGGTGNGTCCACACCAACATTCCCGGCGTGACCACGAAGTGCAACGTCGCGTAGTAGTAGCAACACACGACTGCCAGCACCGGGACGCTCTGCAACCACCGGTTGAGGCTGAGCTCGACGTCGAGGTGCAGGAAGGTCTCGAACCGCAGCAGATCGTGGCCCATCCGCATCGCCTCGCCCACCGATGCGTCGGCGACGGACCGGGTGCCGGTGTACGAGTAGTACAGGATGGCCAACATCAGCAGNTCGACCCACCAGACCGGCAGACCGGTGGTCTGGTTGCGCAAGCGCCTCACGATGCACCTCTCGAACGTCGCACTCTTCCCAACCGTCGCGTTCTCTCCGAAGGGCGTGCCCTTCCCGCAGGAGAGGCCCTTCCCGAAGGGCGCAGTCCTCCTGGGCGTCGCGGCGAGCCCGAAGGTACCGCTCCGCCCGGATGTCGCGATCTTCCCCGACCGTCACGACGGCCGCGGTCAGCGCGCCGGGCACGGCCGGCACGCAAGCCGCGAACGCCGGCCCCAGCCGGTCGCGGCCCGCCGGGGCGCCGCGCCAGCGCGCACTTCATGCTTCCACTCAACAGCATGGGCCGGTGGACGCCGTCACGGGCCGATGCGTGACCGGGTTCGGCGCGACATTCACTGNCTTGTTACGTCCCCGTCGTCCGTCGTCCGCGGCCTCCCGGCCTGGTCCGGCCACGACGAGGGGCGCTGCGCGCCCCCCGGACCACGCCACACCGGTGGGCTCGCCGGGCGCCCCACACCACCAGCGCACCTCGCACCACCGACGCACCCCACACCACCAACGAACGTCACATCTGCAACGAGCCCCACAACACGGACGAACCCACCAGCGACGCCGGACCCAGCAGCGACGCGCCGGACCCAGCAAAGGCGTCACCCCGGCGAGGGCGACGACCGGAACCACCGCAACGCCGACGACCGGTCACGACCCCGTGGGGGGTGACCGGTCGGCGTCGAGGCGGAGTGGATCAGGCACCGCCGGCCGCTGCGGCACCGGGCGCACCGGGAACCGCGGTGCTCGCCGCCGGCGGGATCGTCGGTGCCGCCGTCTCGAGCTGGTCCGACACGGGCAGGGCGCTGCCCGCCTTCCAGACCGACCACGGTACCGACCAGAAGTTTCCGAGCTGGCTCGTGTCCGGCGGGCGGCCGGTGTTGACGATGTCGACGATGTCACCAAGACGGCTGATTCCGTAGAACCACTGGGCGTCGGCCGGGGAGGCGTTCACGCAGCCGTGGGAGACGTTCGTCCGCCCCTGGGAGGCCACGGACCAGGGCGCGGAGTGCACGTACTGCCCGCCGCTGGTGTAGTTCACCGCCCACTGCACCTTTTCGTAGTAGTAGTCCGGGTTGCCCTTGGGGATGCCCACCGTCGCCGAATCCATAATCACCTCGGGCGACTTGCCGAGAACGTTGTGGGGGCCGTCCATCGACGGCGACGAGGGCTTGCCGAGGCTCACCGGCATCGTGCGCAGCAACTGACCGTTGCGGAACACCTGCATCACGTGGGTGGCCGCGTCAACCCTGGAAATCTGCGCGGAGCCGACGACGAAGTCCATCGCCCGGTCCTTCACGCCGAGGCGTCCCCCGCCCGCGTCGTACCCGGCGAGGTTCGCCTCCACATGGACCTTCGTTCCCGGCNTCCAGTACTGCTGCGGGCGCCAGACGACGACCCGGTTCGAGATCCAGTTCCAGGCACCGAGGACGGGCGGGTCGGTGCGCACGGACAGCATGCGCTGCACGGCGGCGCGGTCCGGCGCGGCGGCGCTGAAGGTCAGGCTGATCGGCGCGCCGACCCCGACCGTCTGCCCGGCGACCGGATCCCAGGAGACCTTGAACGACTTCTCCGGCACTCCCGTGACGAAACTCGTACGCACCGACTTGGTCCCGACGATCCCCGCCGCGGGGCTGGTGGTGGCGGCGACCTGGTAGCGGGAGTCGGAGAACAGGCCACCCGCGGACGTCCACGTGCGCCGGTCGGCTGAGAACGTCCCGAGCAGNACCCCCGGCTCGGTCTTCTCCGACGCGCTCGCCTCTCGGGCGACGCTCACGTCGGCCAGCGGGGCGTTGGCGTGGACGACGACGTGATCGGTGAGGGTAACGCCCCTGGTGTCGTCGCCCGGGGTGACGGTCACGCTCGCCGCGGGATCCGGCGCGGCGACGCCCGCCGGCTTCGACGAGCCGCCGCCGGGCGAGCAGGCGGCGACGGTCAGCGCCGTGACGAACGCGAGCGCCCCACCCATCCACCGGCCACGCCGATACCCGAAAGTGCCGGCCGGCCGCCGACTCGGACGACTCGGGCCCCACCCACGAGAAACACGTGAGGGAATCATTACCGAGCGAGACATGTAATGCCCTCTTCCGAAGAACGCGACCGGCATCGTCGCCGGACGGAAGCCTAGGTCTGAACGGTACCCAGGGGTCGGCACCTCGTCCCGTCGATCACCGGACTGGCCNGTGTCAGTCGCCCGACCATCACTCCGCGTGGAACAGATAAATACGGAGGGTAGCAACCTCCGGGTATTCCCCATAAACCCCTCCCCTTTCCCCTCTTCCGACGCGCGGTCACCGGATGAGGTTGCCCCCCGGGATGACAATTCGCCGATCCGCCGAAAGCGACGACCTGTACNCATCGCGCCACCAAAGACGGCGCAACCGGTCACACCGAGAGAGGGTTTTCCGCAACTCACGGACGACCGGGCGGGACAGCCGGTCGACACCAACCCAGGAGCATCCCGGATCATTGCGATGTCGATGGAATTCCGGCGGGAACCGCGGATTCGTTGGGCAGCCTGTGATCGAAAGCTCACGGAACCGGGGGCGGTGGGGCCGGCGGCGATCTGCACCCACCTCCGGCCACCACGGGCCCGTGGGCGGACCGTCAGAGGATCATCGGCGGCCCTGGCACGGGTGGCCGGCGGCCGGGCGGCGCGCGCCCGGCGGGCGGAAACGGCCACGAAACCCACGGGCGGCGCGCGCCGTCACACCGCTGCCCCAGGATGGGNGGGGCCGCGGGCGGGGCGTCCCGGGGCACCGTCGGGCCGCGCGGGCCGCGCGGGCGTGGCGCTGCGTGCCGGGCCGTGCCGGGCCCGGCACGGGGACCGGGCCAGACTCGTCGGTGAGCGGCCCTCACCGCGAGGGAACGCACGTCCCCGTGACCAGGGAGGCTCGATGGCGATCGTGCTCGGACCGAACCAGTTCGGCAAGGCGGAGATCCGTCTCGTCCACGTGGACCGCACGGGTCCGGCGCATCACCTCACCGATCTGAACGTATCCACCGCGCTTCGCGGCGACTTCGCCGCGGCCCATCTGACCGGCGACAACTCCCATGTCCTCACCACCGATGCGCAGAAGAACACCGTCTACGCCTTCGCCCGGGAGCATGGAATCGGCCAGATCGAGGATTTCGCGATCCGNCTGGGCCGACATTTCGTTGATTCCTTCCCGTGGATCGACGGGGCCCGGATAGAGATCGAGCAGTACCACTGGAATCGGATCCCGGTCGGCGGGGTGNCGCACGACCACGCGTTCAGTCGGGCGGGTGGGGAAAGACGGACGACGGTCGTGACGGTGGACGGCGACNCCGCGTTCGTCGTTTCCGGACTCGCCGGGCTGGTCGTGCTCAAGTCGACCGGTTCGGAGTTCTGGGGGTTTCCCCGCGACCCCTACACGACGCTGGCCGAGACCACCGACCGCATCCTCGCGACCGAGGTGACGGCCCGCTGGCGTTACATCGGGGCCGGTCATGACTTCGGGCCGTTGTTCGACGGCGTCCGCGAGACCCTGATGGGCACCTTCGCCGACGTCCACAGCCTGGCGCTGCAGCAGACGCTCTACCGGATGGGTGAAGCCGCCCTGACCGCCTTCCCCCAGGTCGCCGAGGTCCGGATGTCGATGCCGAACAAGCACCACTTCCTGGTCGACCTCGAACCGTTCGGGCTGGACAACCCGGACATCGTCTACCAGGCACCGGACCGTCCCTACGGGCGGATCGAGGCGGCGGTGCTGCGCGACGACGCGCCCGACCCCGGCCCGAGCTGGCAGGCCGTCCCCGGCTTCTGCTGACCCGCCGACGGCCCACGCCGCTCAGGCTCCGGCGCCCGCCCGACGCAGCGCGAGCCGGTCCGCCGGGGCGACGGCCAGGGTGCGAGCCGCGTCGCCGTCGCGGACCGCGATCGCGCCCATGCCCGCGGCGTCCACGTAGAGCACCAGCTCGCCGGGCGCCACCGACCCGAACGTCACCCCCACCGCCAGCTCGATGCCACCGGCCGCATCGAGGGACTGTTCGCCGCCGCGGGATCGGCCGGCGCCGGGAGAGGGGCCAGGAGAGGGGCCGGCGCCGGGGGTGGCGGCCCAGACCAGCGCCCGACCGGGCGGTCGCAGCCCGGCGTCGGCGAGCAACGGCCCCGCGGCCGCGAGCTGCACGTTGCCGAAGGTGTCGACGAGCAGCACCTCGGCCTCAAGCACCCCGTCCGACCGCAGCCGGGCGTGCGGGGCGGGCAGGCGGACGAGCGTCGCCGGGTCGAGTGGCGCACCGAGCGCGGTCAGCTCCGTCCCCCGGGCGAGCTCGGCGGCGGCGGGCGCGAACACGTCGCGACCGTGGAACGTGGCGGGCGCCGCGGCCGGCACCGGCAGCGTCACCGCCGCCTGGACGCCGCCGAGCCGCTCGGCCGCCGCGATCAGCAGGCCGTTGTCGGGCCCGACGAGATCCCCACCGGCCGCGCGCACCGCCACCGCTCGGCGCACCGTGCCCACCCCCGGGTCCACCACCGCGAGGTGCACCCCGCGCGGCAGCGAGCCGACGGTCTGGGCGAGTACCGCCGCCGCGCGGCGCACGTCGCCCGGCGGCACGAGATGGGTGACGTCGATGATGCGGGCCGTCGGCACCGCCCGCAGGATCACCCCGTGGCACGCCGCGACGAAACCGTCCGCGAGCCCGTAGTCCGTGGTGAAGCTGACGAACGTCACCGCGCCGGGGCGTCGACCACGGGCTCGGGATCAGCCTGCGCGGAGGATTCTGCGAACCCGGACGGCTCGTCGACGGGGAACGCCGAACCGGACACTGACGAACCGGACGCTGACGAACCGGACGCTGACGAACCGGACATCGACGAACCGGTGGGCGACGAACCGGTGGGCGACGAACCGGTGGGCGACGAACCGGTGGGCGACGAACCGGTGGGCGGGGGATCCGCCGCCGGATGCCCGGGCGCCGCATCCGCCGTCGCGGACCCCCCGCCGGCCGGCGCCGTCGAGGGGCGGCCGTGAACCCAGCCCTCGTCGTCGACCCAGCCATCGCTGTCGACCACGCGGTGGGGATCGGCGGTCAGCGCCGCCGGGGCGTCCTGCACCGCCCGCACCGGATCGAAGGTGGCGGGTCGGTCCCGCTCGGGAGGCGGGCCACCATTGGCGACGACGACCGCCACCCAGGGCAGGATGACGGCGATCGCGACGGCGACGAATCGCAGCCAGCCGTGGAAGGCCACCACGGCGAGCACGAAGCAGACGACCCGGAAGAACATCGAGGCCAGGTAGCGCAGCTCCCGGCGGTGGATGTCGGACTGCCGCGACCGGCCGGCGGACGTGATGAGCACCGTCTCCCGGCGTTTGAACATCACCTGGTCACCTCGATGGTTCTCCCTGTCGGTTCGTCCCCGCCCTGCCCCTCCCAATATCCTCCTCACCGGGTCGCGGGGAAAACGGCCGCGATCGGGCTTCCACCCCGCCACAGGGCCTGGACAGCCCGGNCCACCCGGACCGCAGCCGCTCGGCCCCGGGCGCCGCGGCCGGCACGAAGCTGTGCGGGAACGTTCACGTATCGGTCGGCTGGCCGTCCGCGGGACGGCTCCGTGCCCTGCCACCGTGCTCGGTGTGCGCGTAGCCGTGATCACCGAGTCGTTCCTCCCCCACGTCGACGGGGTGACGAACACGGTGTGCCGAGTTCTGGAGCATCTACGCGACCGCGGCCACGAGGCGATGGTCGTCGCCCCGGCCCCGGCACCGGCCGCCCGGCGCACCGCCCCCCGCGCGCACGCCGACGCACCCGTGCTGTGGGCACCCTCGGCGCCGATGCCCGGCTACCCGGCGTTCCGCTTCGCCGTCCCGTGGCCCGCGCTGCCCGCGGCGCTGCGCGAGTTCGACCCGGACGTCGTCCATCTCGCGGCCCCGGCCGGGCTCGGCGCGCAGGCGGTGTTCGCGGCCCGGCGGCTCGACGTGCCGAGCGTCGCCGTCTACCAGACCGACATCGCGGCATTCGCGGCCCGCTACGGGCTGGCCACCGCCGAGCGCACGATCTGGCGCTGGCTCGCCACCGTGCACCGGCTCGCGGCGCGCACGCTCGCGCCGTCCTGGGATTCGGTCGACGCCCTGTTGCGCCGGGGGGTGCAGCGGGTCGCCCGGTGGAGCCGGGGCGTGGATCTCGAACGGTTCGATCCGGGGCACCGCGACGCCGACCTGCGCCGCCAGTTGGCCCCGGGCGGCGAGCTGCTCGTCGGCTACGTCGGCCGGCTCGCCCGGGAGAAGCGGGTGGACCTGCTGGGTGCGGTCGCCGACCTGCCGGGCACCCGGCTCGTCGTCGTCGGCGACGGCCCGTCCCGACCGGCCCTCACCCGTTCGCTGCCGGACGCCGCCTTCCTGGGCTTCCGCAGCGGCCGCGAGCTGTCCGCCGCGGTGGCGAGCCTGGACGTGTTCGTGCACACCGGCGTGCACGAGACGTTCTGCCAGGCCGCCCAGGAGGCCAAGGCCAGCGGGGTACCGGTGGTCGCCCCGGCGGCCGGCGGGCTGCTCGACGTCGTCGAGCACGGCCGCACCGGCCTGCACTACGCCCCCGGGGATCCGGTGGCGCTGCGCACCCAGGTCGCCGCGCTGGTCGGCGACCCGCAGCGGCGGGTCGCCATGGCGCTGGCCGCGCGGGAGTCCGTCGCCGGCTGCGGCTGGAGCGCGGTCGGCGACGAGCTGCTCGGCCACTACCGCGATGTTCTCGGCACCGGTGGCGGACAGACCGCACGTCACGGCGGACACGACAGGNGGACACCATGAAGATCGTGCAGGCGGCGAACTTCGTCGCGCCGGCCTCCGGCGGAATCCGGACGACGCTGCGCCACCTCGCCGCGGGTTACACGGCCGCCGGTCACGAGGTCGTCCAGATCGTGNCCGGGGAGCGCGACGAGGTCGAGCGGCGCCCCGACGCGCTGGTGCTGCGGGTCCGGGCACCCCGCCTGCCCGGCACCGGCTATCGGGTCATCACCCAGCCGTGGCGGGTGGCGGCCCTGCTCGACCGGGAGCAACCCGACCGGTTGGAGGTCCACGACCGGGCGACGCTGCGTCCGCTGGGCGGCTGGGCGCGCCGGCACGGCGTGCCGTCCCTGGTCGTCAGCCACGAGCGGCTCGACCGGCTGCTCGGCACCTGGACGCCGCCGGCGCTGCGGGGCGTGCTGCCCGTGACAGCGGCGGCGGACCGGGCGAACGCCTCGCTCGCCGGCGGGTTCGACACGGTCGTCACGACGACGGCGTGGGCCGCGGCCGAGTTTGTCCGGCTCGGCACGCCGAATCTGCGCCACATCCCGCTCGGCGTCGAACTCGACCGGTTCCACCCCGACCACCGCGACCGCACGCTGCGCCGGGCGTTCGCCCGGGACCGGGAGGCACTACTGGTCGTGGCCAGCCGGCTGGCGCCGGAGAAGCGGGTGGACACCGCCGTCGACGCCGTCGCCGAGCTCGTCCGCCGGCGGGTTCCGGTCCGCCTGGTGATCGCCGGCGACGGCGCGCACCGCGGCCGGCTGGAACGACGGGCCGCGGGGCTGCCCGTGACCTTTCTCGGCTTCGTCGCCGACCGCGAACGGCTCGCCGGCCTGCTCGCCAGCGCCGACCTCGCGCTCGCCCCGGGACCGGTCGAGACGTTCGGGCTGGCCGCCCTGGAGGCCCTCGCCAGCGGCACGCCGGTGGTGGTCAACCATGCCAGCGCGCTGGCCGAGCTGGTGGTGCCGGGGGTGGGCGCGATCGCCGCCGGCAGCGGGTTCACGTTCGCCGACGCGGTCGTCGACCTGCTGTCGATGCCGCCGGCAGGGGAGGTCGAGCGCCGCGCGGCGGCGCGGGCCCGGGCCGAGCAGTTCACCTGGTCGGCCACGGTCGCCGGCTTTCTCGGTTGCCACGCCGAGTCGCCGACAGCCAGCCCAGACCAACCGGGTCAGGCCACCCGACAGGCGCAGGCGGCCCACGGGGGGCAGACGGCGCGGGCAGCCCACGGGGCGCAGGCAGCCGAGGCAGCCCACGCGGCGCAGGGGGCCCACGCCGCCCACGCGGCCGAACCAGCTGACGCGGTTGGGCCCGCCGGCACTGCTGCGGTTGCCGCACCGGCCCCGGGGCCGCCGGCGCCGCCGCTGGCCGCCTGAAGCCGGCACCACCGGTGGCCGCGAACCGGTCAGGCCGGCGCCCCCCACCGGCGACACGCTTCGTCGCGTTGGGCGACAGCATCACCGTCGGGCTGGGTGACGGAGTCACCATGGGGCGCGAGCACCGCCGCACCGCCACCCATGGTCGAGGGTTCGCCGCCCGGCTCGCCGAACGCCTCGGACCGCCCGGCGCCGTCGACTACACCAACCTCGCCACGACCGGCGCGACGGCCCGCGACGTGCGCACCCGCCAGCTACCGGTCGCGCTCACCCGCGACCCGCAGGTGGCCACCGTCGTCGCGGGCATGAACGACGTGCTCAAGCGGACGTTCGACCCGCTGCAGGTGCGTCAGGACCTGGTCTGGACGGTGAGCCGGCTGCGTGCCGGCGGGGCGGTCGTGCTCACCGCGACCCTGCCCGACCCCGGCCGGTTGCTGCCGCTGCCGGCACCGCTGGCCCGCGTGCTCGCCTACCGGGTCGGACGGCTCAACGCCGCCGTGCGCGCCACCGCCCGGGCCGATCCCGGGGTGCTCGTCGTCGACCTCGGCCGTCATCCGGCCGTGCGCCACCGGTCCAGCTTCGACGTCGACCGGGTCCATCCGGGGCCGCACGGGCACCGGCTGATCGCGCAGGCGTTCGCCCTCCGGCTCGCCCAGGCCGGGTTACCACTTGTCGGCGCGCCGTCCGGGCCGGGTGCCGCAGGTGACCTCGACGCCGAGGTCACGGCCCCGGGTACGCTCCGGCACTCCTACTGGCTGCTCAGCGTCGGCCTGCCCTGGCTCGCCGGGCGGTGCCTCCCCGGCGGGGACCGGAACGCCTATCACACGGAAAATCGGCTCGTGAGCCACCCTCGGCGCGCCTGAGAGCCCCTCGATTGCCTACGGTAGGCAATGTGCTTCCCGCCCTGTCAGCCTCGCCCCGGTCCGGCGTCCTCACCGGCTGGGGCAACGCATGGCTTGCCGGGCTCGTCGGACTGGACGACGTCATCACGCAGGTGCACCGCGCGCTCGGCGGCGAGTCGGCGCCGCACACCCTCGGCGACGAGCCGCTCGTCCTCGGTCTGGGTGCCCTGCGCACGGCCGGCGCGCAGCGGCTGCGCCTCATCCTGCCCGCCCCGGGTGACGTCGCCGGCCTGCCCGGCCCGGCGGAGGTGAACCGCGACGCGATCACTGCGGGTGAGGCCGTCCTCGTCGTCGGGCCGACCCCGCCGCTGTTGCTCGTCCCCAGCGTGGTCGTGCACGGTCCGGCGCTGGAGGGCCGGCTGGAGTCGGTGCACTGGCGGGTGCTGCCGGCGGCCAGGGTGCCCCCGCCCGGCGCCGGGCTGCGCGCCGCCGAGCACGACCTCAGCGACGCGATCCGCACGACGACGGCCGCCCTGGTGCACCTGGACATCGCCAGCGCCCGCCCCGAGGTGCTCGCTCTGCTGCGTGACCGGGGCGAGGAGGAACCGGGGCCGGGGCTCGGTCCGGGCCATCCGTCGGCCGCCCACGCCCTGCTCGCCCGCGCGGAACGGCTGTCGACCCTGCTGGACCTGGCGGCCCGCGACGACGGCGCCGCGGTGACGGCCCACGAGATCGCGCGGCGGTCGGCGGCCCTGCGCAGCCTGTCCGCGGCGGTGCGGCGCGCCTACGAGGCCGCCTATGACGCGTTCGACCCCTCCTGCGCGACGGTGCCGCCACCGCACTGAACCGGCGGCGCCGGCTCAGTTCAGCCGGGGGCAGAAGTGGCCCGCGGGATCGTCGGGGCGACCGCACAGGACGCACGCCGGGCGACCGGCGGCGACGATCGTGCGGGCCCGCTCGATGAAGGCTCGGGCCTGCCGGATCGACAGGCCGACCCGCAGCGAGTCGAGCTCGTCCTCGCTCTCGGGCAGCCGGATCTCGCCGGGCGAGATCCCGGCGGCCTCGACGAACACCCGATGGCCGTCCCAGGAGACGGTGAGCTGCCCCAGGTGGAAGTCCTCCTGAAACGGCGCGTCCAGCGGGGCGAGATCGATCTCGACGTCGGAGGCGGCCGGAAGCGGTATCCCCTGGGTCTGGCCGACCTGGCCGAGCAGCGTGTTCAGCCCCTCGGCGAGTGCTGTGACCTCGGTTTTCTCCAGGCCCACGGTCACGACCTGCCCCCGGCCGGCGGCCTGCAGGAAGAAGACCCTGTCACCGGGTTGGCCCACCGTTCCCACCACGAACCGCTCCGGGGATTCGAACACGTAGCGCTGCATATCTCCGATCGCTCCGTTACCTTCGTTCGCCTCGTCGTCCGGTGCTGGTTGCGTCGTTCCCCATCAGTATCGCCGCATCCCCACGACGTCCAGTCGCCGCGGCGTCCGTGACGGCGCGCGACGCATGCTGCGGCGACTGCCGCGGCGGCACGCAGCAGTGCGCGGCGCAGCTCTGCGGCCACGGTCCGAACTCGGTCAGCGCCCGGCGGGGCAGGTCCGGATTCCGGACCTCCTCGACGAGCTCCCGCACCATCGCGACGAACCGCGGGTCGGTGCCCACCGTGCCGGCGCGCGCGACCGGCAGCCCGACCTGCGCCGCCCGCTGNGCGGCGAGCACGTCGAGATCGTAGGCGACCTCCATGTGATCGCTGACGAAACCGAGCGGCACGACGACGGCGCCCACCGCCCCGGCGCCGGCGAGCTCGACCAGCCGGTCGCCCACGTCCGGTTCCAGCCAGGGCACCGCCGGCGGTCCGCTGCGGCTGCAGTAGGCCAGTTCGACGGGATGGCGGACCCCGGTCACGCGCTCGACCCCGGCGGCGATCACTTCCGCCACGGCGCGGAGCTGGCGCGGGTAGGCGTCGCCGCGGGGACCGCTCGCCCGCGCCTGCGACAGCGGCAGGGAGTGCGCGGTGAACACCAGGTGGGCGTCGGTACGTGCCTTCTCGGGCAGCTCGGCCAGCGCGGCGACGCACCGGTCGACCATCGGTTCCACGAAGCCGGGATGGTCGAAGAACAGACGCAGCTTGACCAGCTCCGGGACGGCGAGGGCCGGCGGGAGCGCGGCGAGTGCCGCGGCCAGGTTCTCCCGGTACTGGCGGCAGCCCGAGTACGACGAGAACGCCGAGGTGACGAAGCAGGCCGCCCGGCGGACCCCGGCGGCAGCCATCTCGGCGACCGTGTCGGTCAGGTAGGGCGCCCAGTTGCGGTTGCCCCAGTAGACGGGCAGGCCGGGCAACTCCGCCCGCAGCGCCTCGGCCAGCGCACGGTTCTGGTCGTTGAGCGGGCTGCGTCCACCGAACATCCGGTACTGCTCTGCGACGACCTCGAGCCGCGACCGCGGGACGTCCCGCCCGGCCGTCACGTTACGCAGAAACGGCAGCACGTCGTCGGGGCCCTCGGGGCCGCCGAAGGACACGAGCAGCAGCGCGTCGACGGCGCCGGCCGGCTGCGACGCGGGCGTCGCGGTCATCGAGGCACGCGGTTGGCGAGGTCGGCCGGATAGGTCGGGAAGTAGCGGCCGATGGTCGACAGCTCGAACTCCGTCAGGATCGCTCCCGCCGGTTCCCGGGCCAGCAGGTACTCGAACGACGCGCGGACCAGGGCGATCATGCCCGGCACGTCGCCGACGTCCGTCCCGCTCGCCGCGAGCACCGCGTCGTCGACGGTGACCCGGAACGAGAAGGAGAGCCCGGGGACGCCCGGCGAGGTCTCCTCGGCGACCTCCACGTCGAAGTCGCGGCCACCACGCGGTTCCACCCGGATCACGCTCATCGGACCCACCCCTTCGTGGCTGCGGCGACCTCGACGCCACCACCCGGGAGGCGGGCGGTGGGCCAGGACCGGCGCCGTGTGACGCCGGCCGCCGCGCACGGCCACGGCTCGACGGCGCGCGGCAAGGCTCCGCCGACCACGATATCCGTCGGCGACGATCCTCACCCACCCGCGGGCGTGACCGACGGGTGCCGGCGGGAGCGCGGCCCGCGCGGGCCGGCGCCTGGGTTCGACGGCCATGCGGTTCGGTGCGGGCCTGACGAGGTGGTCCTCTCGGCGGCCGGGGCACCGTTCGCGAGGTGCGTGCGGCCTGTGACGAGTGACGAGAGGCCTACGGCGTAGCGCGAGGGGCTCAGGGGCTCAGGGGCTCAGGGGCGGCCGGGACCTGCGCCCGGCCGCGGTCAACCAGTCCGCGAGTCAGTGCCCCATGCTCAGGCCGCCGTCGACCGGGATCAACGCGCCGCTGATGTACCCGGCCGCGGGCGAGGCCAGGAAGGCGACGAGGGCGGCGACGTCCGCCGGCTCGCCCATCCGCCCGCCGGGCACCTGGGCGGTGAGGGCCGCCCGCTGGGCCTCGGTCAGGGCGTCGGTCATGTCTGTGCGGATCGGGCCGGGGGCGACGACGTTGGCGGTGATGTTGCGGGGCGCCAGCTCCCGGGCGAGGGAGCGGGCGAAACCGATCAGGCCGGCCTTGGAGGCGGCGTAGTTGGACTGTCCGGGCCCGCCGGTGGACGCGACGACGGAGGAGACGAAGATGAGTCGCCCGCGGCGCAGCCGCATCATCGGCCGCGCCGCCCGCTTGGCCACCCGGTAGGCGCCGAGCAGGTTCGTGTCGACGACCTCCTGGAAGGCGTCCTCGCTCATGGTGGCCAGCAGGGTGTCACGCACGATGCCCGCGTTGGACACGACGATCTCGACCGGGCCGAACTCGGCCTCGACCTCCGCGAACGCCTTGTCGACGCTCTCGGTGTTGGCGACGTCCATCCGGACGCCGAGNATGCCCTCGGGGGCGGAACCACCGCGGCTGGCGACCGCGACCCGGTCCCCCGCGGCGGCGAGCGCGACCGCGCAGGCGGCGCCGATGCCGCGGTTACCACCCGTCACCAGGGCCACGCGACCCTCGTTTTCGACCATGGCCGGATAGTAGCCGGCCGACAGACCGCTTCCGGACCGTCCCGGCCGACGACACACACATCCCGGAGGACCGCGGGGAACTGTCACCTCCGCGGTCACCCCTTGGTGGCACTGCACCCGCGTCGGCACCACTGGCACGCGGTGTCCGGATCCGCTCTCCTTCGTCACGCCGCGGCACTCTCGTGCGGTGCGGCGGTGCGGCGGTGCGGCACGATAGCAGTCATGCGGGTGACGATCCGGGTCCACCCGGGCGCCGGGCGGGCCGCCGTGGGGGGGCGCTGGACGGATCCGCGGGCGGGTTCGATGGTGATCGTCCGGGTGACCGAACGGGCCGTCGACGGTCGGGCGACCGAGGCCGCCCTGCGTGCCCTGGCCGGGGCGCTCGGCCTGCGCCGAACCCAGGTGCGGCTCGTCCGCGGGGCCACGAGCCGGGTCAAGACCTTCGAGCTCACGACTCCCGCGGCGGACGAACCGGCCCTCCGGGCCCGCCTCGACCGCCTGCTCGCCGGTGACGACCTCGACGGGACGGCCAGCGCCACGACGGGCTGACGGGTCCTGCCCGGCCACGCGACCGATCCGGGGCGTCGCCGGTGGGGCGGGCGGCAGAGCCGGAATGTCGCCGCGGAGCCGGAATGTCGCCGGGGAGCCTGAATGTCGCCGGCGGAGCCGGGGCGTCGCCGGTGGGGCGCGCACCGGCGCCGTGGGGTGCGTGGACTCCGGCCAGCGGCACCGCAACCGCCCACGGATGCTGAAATGGTGCGACCACCATGAAACAGGACGCCGGACGCGGGCCTGCCGCGCGTAGTGGACGTGTGTCGCAGATCCGGCCGGCGGCACAACCTCTGGCCTACACCGCACGTCCGGACATGGGGAGGTCGGTGTCGTGGGACGAAGGCCGGTCATGCGCAGACCGGAAGTGCGACCGGCGGACGCCATGCGGACGCACACGGGTCGGGGGGAGCTGACCATGGGACCAGACATCCCGGATGTCCCTGCCGCCGCGGACGTCCGCGGCACCGCAGGGGTCCCGGACACCGCAGAGGTCCCCGACACGGCGGAGATCCCCGACACGGCGGAGATCCCCAACACGGCAGAGGTCCCCGACGACCGGAACATCGCCCTGCCGGCCGCCGCACAACGACCGGGCCAGAAGGACGGCGCGACGGCCCCGGCCCGCCCGCCCCGGCGATCCGGCTCGCCCATCCAGCACGATCGAGACGAGGACTCCATGGTGACGTCGCCGGCCGCCGCCCGCCGCCCCCGGCCCGCCGACGCCGAGGCCGGGAAGCCCGCGGGGCCAGCCATGGCGCCGGGCGCCCTGGTGCCGGCCACGCCCCACGGGCCGTCCGGGCACGGCAGACCGGACCTGCCTGCCCGCAGCGCGCCGGAACCGGTCACGCCGGGCCCGCCCGGTGGGGTGCTCGATCTCGCCGCGCTGGCCGCGGTGGAACGTCGGCTGCGGGCCACCGCCACCGCGGTCGTCGAGGACGGCGTGCGCTCCGGACGGCGCTCGCCGGCCGCCGCCCGCAGCGAGCGGGCGGGTGTGGCCGCGGCCTCGAGCATCGCGACCGTCCTGTGGTTCGACGCACTCCGCGCCGAGGACCGGGTCAGCGTGACGCCCCGGGCCGCCGCCCTGGTCCACGCCGTCCATCACGTGCTCGAGGACGCGAGGGTGGGCGTCGACCCGATCGGCGCGCCGGCGGTGGGCGATCCGCCGGCCGGTTGGCTGCGGCCCGACAGCGTGCCGCCCCCGGCGGACTCCCGCCCCCTGCGCGTGCTGGGCGCCGGCAACGTCGGGCCGAGCGGAACGGTGTGGGCGGCGCTGGCCCGGCGTTACGCCGGCGAGCGCTTCGACCACACCCCGCGGGGACGCCAGATCTGCCTGATCGACTACGCCGAGCTACGCGACCCGGCCGTCTGGGAGACGATCGCCGACGAGCGGGCCGCCCACCTCGGCGAGCTGTTCTGGGTGGTGATGGTGACCGGGACCGGAGTGTCCGCCGCCACCGGCGGCCCCGGCGGGATCGGCGGGCCGGCCCGCGCGGCGCGGCTGTTCGAGGCGGCCGGCTGGCAGGTCCTGACCGTGCGCTACGGTCGCCGGCTCGAGGCGCTGTTCCGGGCGCCCGGCGGCCACGCGCTGCGGTCCCGCCTCGACCTGCTCACCCCGGCCGAGTTCCAGGACCTGCTGCACGCCCGCGGTGCGGACCTGCGCCGCCGCCTCGCCGGGCCGGGCACGGCCGGGGCNGGCATCAGCCGGTTGTTGGACACCCTCACCGACGAGCAGATCCTCGCCTGTCTGGGTGATCTGGGCGGGCACGACATCCCGCTGCTGATCGACGCCTTCGACGAGGTGGCCGCGGACCGTCCCACGGTGCTGTTCGCCTACACCGGCGACCTGCTCGCACCGGAGGACGACCCGTATCCCGCCGCGGACACCGGTCGCCGCGAACCGCCCGGGCCGGCGGCCACGCAGCTCGCCTCCCGCAACGGGGCCGGTGCGACGGTCGACGCCGACGGGGCGCTCGTCGCCCTGCCGCAGGATCCGGCGGCGGGGCGGCTCGCCCGCCACGTCGCGCGCTATCTCGACCGTGCTCCGGTGCCGCTGCGCGGTCCCGCCCCGGTGCCCGCGCACGCCGCCCGCCGCTTCCCGGAACGGATCTCCACCCAGGAGGCGTTCGGGGACCTGCTGCGGGATCTGCCGCGGCTTGCCCCGCAGGCGGCGGCCGCGGTGGTCACGATCAGCACCCGGGCCGCCGATCCCGTGCTCGCCGGGTGGCTGGCCGCCACCCGAGAGCCGGCCGCCACCCGAGAGCCGGCCGACGTCGGAGCACCCGCCGCCGGAAAGCCCGCCGAGGTCGGCACGGCGTCGCGCGATGGCAGCACCGACGGCGCCGGCAGGGCCGAGGGGGCGATCACCGGGCCGGCCGGTGGTGGATCGCCGGCGAACGGGATGCCCGCGGCGGCGAACGACCGCGTGCACGCTGGCAGCAGCGTGGACGTCGGCGCGGCCGGTGGCAGCGACGCGGGTGTCGCCAGCGGGGCGGGTGTCGCCAGCGGGGCGGGCAGCGCGACCGACCTGATGCGGCCGGGCGGCGCGGACGATGGCGATGGCGATGGCGACGGCGACGGCGACGGCGATGGCGTTGCCCCGGCGGGGCGGCACGTGGCCGGCGGCCTGTCGGCGGCGGCCTTCGGTGGGGTTCTCGGCTCGCTGGGGGTGGCCTGGAGCCGGCAGGGTTTGCCGCTGCTGCCGATCGGAGTCGCCGACGAGGTGTCGGCGGGTCGGGTGCTGCCCGGCTGGCTCGCCAGCGCCAGCGCCGACGCCCGCTCCGTACTGGCGGTGGCCGACACCGGACTCGATCCGGTCACCCGCGCCCTGGCGTGGAACGGCGGCGACGGTGCCCCGGCCGGGATCGCGGCGACCTGGGTCCCGGCGTTCGCTCACGATCTCGCGTGGTGCCTGTTGGCGGGGCTCGGCCGGCTGGCCCGACTCGACGGTGGGTCCAGCCTGATCCAGCTCTCCGCCCGACCGGTGGACCAGCGGCTCGCCGAACTCCCGGTGGACGCGGACGGCTGGCGCCGCCGTCGCGCCCTGGTGCTCGCCGGCGGCTACCGGTTGCACGAGGGCGGCCCNGCAGCCGCGATTACCCTGGTCGGTGTCGGCCCGGTCATGCCGGAGGTGCTGCGCGCCGCGGCGGAGTTGCGCGCCGGGCTCGGTCACGAGGTGAGCGTGGTCTGCCTGACCTCGCCTGGAGCCGTCTTCCAGGCGCTGCAGGCCCGCCGCGGGCTGGCCGAGGGGTCGGACGCGCTGCTCGCCGAGCTCTTCCCGGCCGACCGGCGCGCTCCCATGGTCACCGTGGTCGACGGCGATCCGCGGACGCTGAGTTTTCTGGCGGGCGTGCACGGCGATCCGATCTCGACCCTCGGCTCGGCCGCGCCGCCGCCGGACGCCGCCGGGGCGGCGGCCCGGCCGGGAGCCGTACCCGTCACGGTGGACGTGATCGTCGGAACGGCGTTGGATCTGCTCGACGAGGCGGCGAACGCGCGCTGACCGGCGGCGGGCGCACCGGCGGCGGGCCGACCTGGGGCACGGCCACCCGGCGGTCGGCCCGGCGCGGGCGGTGCGCGTCAGACGCCGACCGCGTGGACGCCGCCGTCGACGTGGACGATCTCGCCGGTGGTCGCCGGGAACCAGTCCGACAGCAGCGCCACACACGCCTGGGCCGCGGGGGTCGTGTCGTGGACGCTCCAGCCCAGCGGCGCCCGACCGTCCCAGACGTCCTCGAACTGGCTGAATCCCGGAATGCTCTTGGCCGCCATCGTGCGCAGCGGGCCGGCCGCCACCAGGTTCACCCGGACGCCGCGCGGGCCGAGATCGCGGGCGAGGTAACGGGCCGTGGACGCCAGTCCCGCCTTGGCGACACCCATCCAGTCGTAGGAGGGCCAGGCGACGGAGGCGTCGAAGTCGAGGCCCACCACCGACGCCCGCTCCCCGAACAGGGGCAGGGCCGCCCGGGTCAGGGAGGCCAGCGACCAGGTCGACACCTGCAGGGCGGTGCCGACCTCCGACCACGCGGCCTCGACGAACGGTTTGCCACCGAGGACCGACTCGGGGGCGAAACCGATCGCGTGCAGCACCCCGTCCAGGCCGTCGACGTGTTCGAGCACCCGCCCGGCGAGACCGGCCAGCTGCTCCTCGTCGGTGACGTCCAGCTCGACGACGGGCGCCTCGCTGGGCAGGCGCTTGGCAATGCGCCGCGTCAGCGACAGGCCACGTCCGAATCCGGAGAGAACCACCTGCGCGCCCTGTTCCTGCGCGATGCGGGCAACGCTGAACGCGATCGATGCTTCCGTGAGAACACCGGTGACGAGAACGCGCTTACCTTCGAGAAGTCCGCTCATGGGCCGCATCCTGCCAAACATGGCCGCCCATGTGGGCACACCCGGGCCCGGAAGTCTGCCCCCGTTCCGGTCGGGCGACGCCGCGGCCGTCGAACGACACACGGCGGGCCCATCCGATATCCCGAGAACGTGGATCAACCGTTGCGAACGCGTCGATGCGGCGCCGCGGGCCGGTGATCAGGATCGGCTCAGCCGGCCGCGGGCGCTGCGGGTCACCGGCTCGACGAAACGGGCGGCCAGCGGGCCGATAATCGCCATGAGCAGCACATAGCAGGCGGCGAGGGGCCCCAGTTTCGGTTCGATGCCGGCCGCCACGGCCAGACCGGCGATCACGATCGAGAACTCGCCGCGCGCGACGAGGGCCGCGCCCGCCCGGAACCGGCCCATCGTCCCGATCCCGGCGGAGCGGGCCGCCCACCACCCCGTCATGACCTTTGTCACGACTCCGGCGAGCGCCAGCAGCGACCCGGCGAGCAGTGCCGGGGGAATGTCGGCGGGGGCCGTCTGCATGCCGAAGAAGACGAAGAAGACGGCCGCGAACAGGTCCCGCAACGGCCGGAGCACCTCCTGCGCCCCCTCGGCCACGGGCCCGGACAGGGCGATGCCGACGAGGAACGCGCCGACGGCGGAGGACACCTGCATCCGCTGGGCGAGGCCGGCCACGAGCAGCGCCAGCCCGAGCGCCCGCAGCAGCAGGACCTCGTCGTCGCGGTCCGCCGACGGGTTGAACACCAGGCGGGTCACCTTGTCGCTGTGCCGCAGCGCGACGTAGAGGACGGCCACGAGCAGGCCGAGGGCGATCGCCACCGTCAGCGACCCGCGGGCGAAGNTGTGGTGGGCCAGCAGCGCGGTCAGGATCGGTAGGTACACGGCCATCGCCAGGTCCTCGAGCACGAGGACGGACAGCACGACCGGCGTCTCCCGGTTACCGAGCCGCCCGAGGTCGCCGAGGACCTTCGCGATGATCCCGGACGAGGAGATCGCCGTCACTCCGCCGAGAACCACGGCGGCCGTCGGACCCCAGCCCAGGATGAACGCCGCCACGACGCCCGGCGTGGCGTTCAGGACGAGGTCGAGGACCCCCGCGCGGGCCTGTTTACGCAGGCCGGACAGCAGCTCGCCGGCGGTGTACTCCAAGCCGAGGGTGAGCAGCAGCAGGACGACGCCGATCTCGGCACCGACGCCGATGAACTCCTCACTGGCACCGAGCGGCAGCAACCCGCCGTGGCCGAAGGCCAGGCCACCGACGAGATAGAGCGGAATGGGAGAGATCCCGACGCGCAGCGCCAGATGTCCGAGGATGCCAAGGGAGAACAGAACTCCCCCGAGCTCGAGGAAGGTCGTCGCGGTGGAATGCACTCGATCNGGCCAGCCCGCTCGTCAGCCGGAGTGGAGCAACGCGGCCACGGACGCCGTGTTCTCCGGGGTCCCGACGACGACCACGATGTCCCCGGCCTCGAACCGGAAGTCCGGCCGGGGGGAGGCGTGGACGATCTGGTCGCGGACGACGGCGACGATGGAGGCGCCCGTGCGGGTGCGGGCCTGGGTGTCTCCCAGCGGGCGGCCCGCGAAGGGCGAATCGGGCAGAATCGCGATCTGCTCGCCGACCAGCCCGGCGAACGCGCTGCTGATGTCNGCCAGCTTCTCGACGATGTGCGGCGCGCCCANCAGCTCCGAGAGCGCGTCGCTCTCCTCCGCCGTGAGCGCGATGGAGTCCCGGGAGGAGTCGGGATCGTCGGGATCGTAGATGACCAGATCACGCCGCCCGTGATGATGGGACACGACCCCCAGCCGACGGCCGCTGCGCGTCTGGAAGTCGTGCCGCAACCCGATGCCGGGGAGCGCGGTCTCCTCGATCTCCACAACAACCCTTTCCGCGCCTTGTTGGCCCGCTCGTCCNCAGGAAGCTCCTGGTGAGCCGCCTTATGNCACCCTAACGAACGATCCGGAGACGCCCCTGGTTCGCGGCGTCGGCACCGAAACGCGAAAGCCTCGGTAACCCGGCGACAGGTGGTCGTCACAGGATGCCCCCGTCCGGAACCGGGCAGTCGACGCGTCATCAGCGCCGATCGCGTTCTGGGCCGCGACCCGTCCGACGGGCAGGGGCATCGGGCCGGTCCCCTCCCGGCGACGTCGCGAAGCGCCGCGGCGAGAAGGCGGTCCAGGTCACGGAGCCGGTCTCGGCAACTCGGGCCACGATTGTGGTGCCCGGCGCGTTGCTAGGGGGTGACGACGTCGATGACGCCCGGCCGACATCCGCCCGGACGCCACGACCGGAGCCGGCGCCGGCAACCGCCGCCGGCTACCACCGCAGCCAGCAACCACCGCGTCAGGGAAACCACCACCGCCGCCATCAGCCACGCCACCAGGAACTACTGCCACCAGGAACCACTACCGCCAGCAACCACCATGGAGCCGTGGGGACCTGCGCGCACCCCGTCCCGCCCGCNCACCGTCCCACCCGCCCGGTCCCACCCCGTCCAGGGAGAGTCGCCGCCCGTGCTGACCCAAAGCGCTCGACTGCTGCGCAGGATCGCCCTCACCGTGCTGGGGATCGTGGTCCTCGGCGTCGGCATCGCGATGCTCGTCCTGCCCGGCCCGGGCTTCCTCGTGGTCNCCCTCGGGTTCTTCATCCTGAGCCTGGAGTACGAGTGGGCGCGCAGCCGCTTCGAGCGGGCCCGGCGCAAGGCCGCCGACCTCGCCGACCAGGCGGCCGCCAACCGGTTCTCCTCGGCGTTCACGATCCTGTTCGGGCTCGGCATGATCGCCGCGGGCATCGCCTGGATCGTCGTCGACAGCCTGCCCGCCTCCTCGCCCTGGACCGGTGGGAGTCTGATCTTCAGCGGACTCGTCGTGCTGGCGACGATGATCGTCAGCCTTTGGCAGGCCAAGCAGGCGCGGGACGCCGGTCTGCCGACCCCCGCCGAACTCCTCGAAGAGCGCGAGCAGGAGGAGCAGGCGGGCGCCGAGTCCGACGAGGAGACGCGGGAGCGCGCCGACGAGGAGACGGGGGGCGTGCCACGGGGGTGACGCAGGACCCGGCCAGCCGCCCCGGCTGATCCTCGCCGCCCGACCCCGGTTCGAGGGTGTTACTGGCCCTGGGTCTCCTGGCTCATGCCCATCACGCCCGGCTGGTCGTGGACGCACCGGTACACGGCCGCGCGGTCGGCGGTCGACGCCTTCGCGACGTCGTAGCGCAGCGGATAGGCCCTGCTGACGGCCAGGTTGTTGCGGTCCTTCGGTTCCTGGATCGCGCGGCCCACCGAGGGGCACGCGGCGCGCACGNCCTCCTTCTGCGCCGCCGTCGCCTCCGGCGTGAAGTAGACCACAGCCTCCTGCTTGGGGGGTGGCCCGCTCAGCGTCGCGTAGATCCCGAACACGATCAGGCCCACGGCGGCGAGGGCGATCGCCACCACCGCCGTGCGGCGCCGCGGATCGACCAGGTACCGCACGGCACGGGTGGTGGCGGTGGGCGACGAAGAGGCCACGTCGTGAGTCCTGTCACATCGGGGAAGGAATTCTGGTCCGGATTACGGGTGGACCACCACGAAGTCCGGACCCCCAAACTAGCCGGNCGGCGCAGTCCGTAAGGTGAACGCCTTTGTGAGGCTCGGCGACCTCCGCCACGTGTGACCGCCTCCCCCGCCCGGCCCACCTGCCGGCCGGGGGCGCGCGCCCAACCCGGGCACGCGCAGCGGCACACCGTCGACCGGCGGCGCCCGCCCACGATCGGGCCCAACGACGGGTCACCCGCGATGGGCCACATCCGATGACGCCGGCGACGGCGTTCATCCCACATCCGGCGATCATCACGTCCGATGATCGCGACCAGCGAACCATGGGAGCGAGGAACAGGTCGTGCCATCCCTGATCGAGGACTACGCGCTGATCGGCGACACCCACTCTGCGGCACTCGTGGCGCGCACGGGCTCGATCGACTGGCTGTGCCTGCCCCGGTTCGACTCGCCGTCCTGCTTCGCCGCGTTGCTCGGCGACGCCGACGACGGGCACTGGCAGATCGCCCCGGTCGAGCCGGTCCTCGGCGTCAGCCGCCGCTACCGCGGCGACACCCTGGTGCTGGAGACGGACATGACCACCGCCTCCGGCACCGTGCGCATCGTCGACGCGATGTTCCCCCACGCCGGCACCCACACGGTGCTGCGCCTCGTCGAGTGTCTCGAGGGCGCCGTCCACATGCGCTCGGAAACCCGCTTCCGTTTCGACTACGGCTCGATCGTGCCGTGGGTGNGCCGCGTCGACGAGCACACCATGTCGGCCGTTGCCGGCCCGGACGCCGTCACCCTGCGCACCACCGCCCCGATGGAGGGGCACGACATGGCCACCTACGCCGACTTCCACGTCGCGGCCGGCCAGTCGGTGCCCTTCTCCCTGACCTGGACGCCGTCGCACCAGACGCCGCCGCCGGTCCACGACGTCCGCCGCATGATCACCCTCACCGAGGCGTGGTGGTCGGACTGGATGGCCGGCTGCACCTACGACGGTCAGTGGCAGNCCGCCGTGCGCCGCTCCCTGATCACCCTCAAGGCCCTGACCTACGCCCCGACCGGTGGCATCGTCGCCGCCGTCACCACGTCGCTGCCGGAGCACATCGGCGGGGTGCGCAACTGGGACTACCGGTACTGCTGGCTGCGCGACGCGACCATCACCCTGCTCGCCCTGCTCGACGCCGGGTTCACCAGCGAGGCGACCGCCTGGCGGGAATGGCTGCTGCGCGCGGTCGCGGGCGACCCGTCCCGGGTACAGATCATGTACGGCGTCGGGGGGGAACGCCGCCTGCCCGAGTACGAGGTGCCCTGGCTCGCCGGCTACGAGAACTCCTCCCCCGTTCGGGTCGGCAACGCCGCCGTCGACCAGTTCCAGCTCGACGTCTACGGCGAGGTCCTCGACGCCCTGCACGTCGCCCGGGTCGNGGTCGCCAACCGGCGGCCGTCCGTGCCCGGCCTGGTCCTGCCCGGCGGGCAGGCGCTCGCCGACCAGCACGGCGACGACTCCTGGCCGCTGCAGACCAAGCTGATGGACTTCCTGGAGACCGNCTGGCGCAAGACCGACGAGGGCATCTGGGAGGTCCGCGGGCCACGCCGGCACTTCGTCCACTCGAAGGTGATGGCCTGGGTCGCGGCCGACCGGGCCGTTCGTGGCATCGTGGAGTCCGGCCTGCCCGGTCCCGTGGAACGCTGGTCCGCGCTGCGCGACGAGATCCACACCGAGGTCTGCGCGAGAGGCTTCGACCCGGACCGCAACACCTTCACCCAGTTCTACGGCTCCCGCGAGCTCGACGCGGCGCTGCTGTACATGCCGCTGGTCGGCTTCCTGCCGGCGACCGATCCCCGGGTCGTCGGCACGGTCGCGTCGATCGAACGGGAGCTGATGGAGGACGGTTTCGTCCTGCGCTACCCGACCGCCGAGGACGGCGCGGTCGACGGGCTGCCCGCCGGCGAGGGCGCGTTCCTCGCCTGCACTTTCTGGCTCGCCGACAACTACGCGCTGTCCGGACGGGTGCATGAGGCCCAGGAGCTGTTCGAACGCCTGCTGTCGCTGCGCAACGACGTCGGCCTGCTCGCCGAGGAGTACGACCCCCGGCTCGGGCGGATGACCGGCAACTTCCCGCAGGCGTTCAGCCACGTGCCGCTGGTCAACACGGCGCGCACGCTCACCGACGCGCTGCGCGGGGTGCCCCGCTCGCGCACCGACCGCGCGCACCCGCCGGGCCACTTCTTCGGCTGAGCCAACCCGGCGGCGGCGTGGGCGGCGCAGGCACGACCTGGCGGCGGCACGGCGGCGGCGTGGTTGGCGCAGGTCGTGCCATGCCGGGTCCACCGCACGGCCGCCGCACGGACTATCAGTTCGTCACACAGCGTGCATGCCGATACTTGTTCCGTACTGTCGGCGTGGCGGGAGACTCCAGCCGATCGACGAGGAGCAGGGGGCGGGGCGTGGCAGGTCGGATCGCGGTGATCGGCGGCGGCATACTCGGACTGGCGGTGGCCCGGCGTCTTGGCCAGGTCGAACCGGGAGCGACGGTGACCGTGTTCGAGAAGGAGCCCGACGTCGCCCGGCATCAGACCGGACGCAACAGCGGCGTCGTCCACGCCGGCCTCTACTACGTACCGGGCTCGCTGAAGGCCACCNTGTGCCGGCGCGGCGTCGGCCTGCTGCGCGAGTTCTGCGACACCCACGACATCCGCTACGACGAGTGCGGCAAGGTCGTCGTCGCGGTCGACGACAGCGAACTGGAACGGTTGGCCGCGATCGAGAAGCGCGCGCAGGCCAACGGAGTCCCCCGGACCCGCATGCTCGACGCCACCGAGCTGCGGACGATCGAGCCGCACGCCCGGGGAGTCGCCGCCCTGCACTCCCCCACCACCGCGATCGTCGACTATCCCGGGGTCGCGCAGGCGCTCCGCAAGGAGATCATCGCCGCGGGCGGCTCGGTGCGCACCGGTGCCGAGGTGATCGGTGTCGACGAGCGGCCGGACGGGGTGCACCTGCGCCTGACCGTCGCCGGCTCCGCCAGCGCCCGGCCCAACGGCACTCACGAGGTGGCCGCCCAGGACGGCGGGCGGGTCTCGGTCGTCTCCGAGCGCGTCGGTCCGTTCGACCTGCTGATCNCCTGCGCGGGGCTGCAGTCGGACCTGGTGGCGACCTTCACCGGCGAAGACCCGTCGCCTCAGATCGTCCCCTTCCGAGGCGACTACTGGCTGCTGCGCCCACAGCGGCGGGACCTGGTCCGCGGGCTGATCTATCCGGTGCCGGATCCGCGATACCCCTTCCTCGGCATCCACCTCACCAAACGGATTGACGGAGAGGTCCTCGTCGGGCCCAACGCGGTGCTCGCCACCGCCCGCGAGGGCTACACGGTCGNCACCGTCCAGGCCAGCGATCTGCGTCGGACCCTCGCCTGGCCGGGNTTCCACAAGATGGCCAGGACGCACTGGAAGACCGGCGCCAAGGAGATCCTGCACACCGTCAGCAAGCGTGNGTTCGTCGCAGAAGCCCGGCGCTACGTACCCGAGCTACGGACCACCGACGTGGTGCGTGGGCCGGCAGGGGTGCGGGCCCAGGCTGTGGCCCGGGATGGCAACCTCGTCGACGACTTCGTCCTGTCGCACACCGGGCGGGTCCTCCATGTACGCAACGCGCCGTCGCCGGGTGCGACCGCATCGCTCGCGATCGCGGAGCACATCGTCAGCAAGGTCGTTCCCGAACCGGCGAGCTGACGCCTGCGACTCGGCGGCACGACACGGCGACATTGCTGTCCGGACGCCGGGGACCCGCATCCCCGGGGTTCGGACGCTCGACGGATGCGATCCNGGTCCGGTGAGTGTGACGCCGGACCGCCAGGGTCGTGATGTTCTCGCCGACGCCGAAAAGGACCACGGTGCGGGTCTCGAGCTGGCCCGACGTTGGCGCGCCGCACGGTCGGCCTCGGCCGTGACCCACCTGGACGCGGCCGCCGCCGCCAGGCCCAGCCAGGCGACCCTCGACGTTCAGATCGCCCACCTGCAGCGCGAAGGCGAGCATGGTGCGTACGTCGCCGAGATGGAAGCGGGCGAGGCGCTGCACTCCGCGCGGGCGGCACTCGCCGATCTCCTCGGACCCGGCCTCAGCCCTGACGATGTCACCTTTCACCATTCGGCGAGCACCGCCTTCGCCGCGCTGCTCGCCGCCTGGCCTCTGCCTCCGGGCGCCAGAATCGGAGTTCTCCCGAGCGAGTACGGCTCCAACATGTTCGTGCTCGAGGCCCGGGCGCGGCAGGCCCCACTCGAGTTGATCGATCTGCCCGTCGACCCGCAGGGTGTCATCGACCTCGACGTCCTCGACAGAATGGGGATCACCAGCCCCGGGGCTGCCCGTCCGCTCGCGCTCACCGAGCTGGATCTCGTCGTCTTTCCCCATGTCCCCAGCCAAAGCGGCATCGTGCAGCCGGCTGCCGAGATCGGTAGCCGCTGTGCCGCCGCCGGGGTACCGCTCATCCTCGACGTCGCCCAGTCCCTCGGCCAGATCGGTGTCTCCGACATCCAAGCCAGCGCCTACGTGGGGACATCGCGCAAGTGGCTGTGCGGCCCGCGGGGCACCGGCTTCCTCGCTGTGCGGGGGGACCTGGCCGAGCGCATCAACGTCGCGGTTCCGAGTCTCTACAGCATGGGTCGGGGCAGGGACGGGCGGCCGGTTCCCCTACCCGGCCTGGCTCGGCTCGGCATCGGTGAAGCCTCGATAGCCTCCCGGGTCGGTCTCGCGCAGGCGCTTTCCGAGCTGCTCGTCAGCGATCCCCCGCTCGTGTTCGCCCGGATCGTGTACCTCGCCTCCTGTGGGCGCCGCGTCCTGGACGGTGCCGGCGGATGGCGGGTGCGCGAGCGGCCGGACTCGCCGACCGGCATCGTCACGCTGGAACCACCACCCGGCGTGGACCTCGTGGCAGTCCATGATCGTCTCTACCGGCAGGATGCGATCCTCACCAGCGCCATCCCGGTCCAGCGGAGCCGTGATCTCGCGGGGCCGGTCCTGCGGGTGAGCGCCCACGTGNACAACGATCCGGGCGAGTTCGAGCGGCTCGCCGCAGCNCTGAGCCGCGAGGACGGCAACTCCCCGTCNCGCGCCTGAAACGGACATGCACGCTTCAGGCGGCACCCGGCGTGGCCGGCCCCGCGGGGGGCGGGACATCCAGATAGGGCTCTGGCAGTACTCGGTAGGTTCGTCCCTCCGGGCTGGTCCAGAGGAAGACGCCGGGCGTCGGCTGCTCGCACTTCCAGTCGGCGGCGGGAGGCTGCGTGCGGCCGCGGACGGTAGGCTCCGCCGGCGGGCGGCCCGGGCCGGCACCGCCAGCGTGCCTGCGCCGGGTCCGACGCCGACGGCGGCTCTCCGCGTGCTTCAGGTGATGGTGCCGGGCGCAGGCTGGGCCGAGATTTTCCTCCTCCGTGCGGCCGCCTTCGCCGTGTGGTTTCGTGTGGTCGATCTCGCAGTTGATCGCGGGCTTTCCGCAGCCCGGAAAGATGCACTGGCNGTTTCTCGCACGCACGGCCCGCGCCAGGCCGGGTGAGGGGAAGCGCCGATCCCCGACCTCGACGACCTGGCCGTTCCGCGGATCGGTGAGCATCCNCCGCCAGGTCGACTGCGAGTCGGCGGCGAGCTCGCGGGCGAGATCCGCCGGGATCGGGCCGTATCCGGCAAGCTCGCCCGGCTCGTCCGAGAGCCCCATCAGGGTCGAGATCGGCACCACGACCTGCACCTCGGGGCGGATGCTGTGGCGGTCCTGTCCCATCAACAGCTCGTAGAGGACGTCAGCCCGGCGCTCATCGAGCGTGCGCTTGTCTTCCGGATCGGTGCCCGAGAGACGGGCGAACACATCGACGCGGTGGTACACCGCCACCATCCGCTCGGCGGAGAGCAGCGCCCGCAACGTGCCCATNCCGTCCTCGCCGTCGGTGATCCGCACGCAGCGTCCCCGCACCGCATGACGATGCCGGCGGTTCGCCCCCTGCGGATCGACCTTCAACACCCGGCGCCGTACCGCGGCGCGGAAAGTCGCATGGCTGGCCCGGCCTCCCTGCTCGAGGGCTGCCCGCTCGACGGCGCCGGCCTGCACAGCGTTCAGCGCCGCGGTCTGGNGGGCGAGGCTCTCCACCCGCAGCAGGTCGATCTCGCCTTCGTGTAGGGCACGCAGACTCGCCGGCAGCCGGGTGCACACCTCGACCGCCAGCGTCAGCCTACGGGTGCCGAGAGCCGGCGCGACTCCCAGCTCGGCGGCCAGCTCCTCGCCCGCGAACTCACTGAAAGGTCGGTCTTCCGACTCGCCCTCCAGCCGCGGACGGTGCTCGACGAACCGAGCTCGCACCGCGAGTTGCTGTGCCTGCAGTCGCGCGATCTGCCGTTCGAGTCGGACATCGAACNGCAGGCATTCGTCCGCGCTCAGCTCGTCGACGACCCGGTCGAACACGCGCATCGCGCTGTGGCCGGGCGGGGTCCGCGCCNCGGCCTCCCCCTGGCTGGCGGCCGGCCGACTCACGTCGCGCTCGCCTGGCAGGTCTGCTGGCATCGTCGCACCATCGCTTCCTCGACGACGTATGACACCACCCCGTCAGGCTTCCGGCCGGGCGAGGGAGCTCGATCCCGTTTCGAACTCGTGTTCGATCGTACGCTATCGTCGTCCGCATGAGAACGATCCTTCCGGCGTCCGGCCGGCCTCCGCGCCGACGACCCGCCTCGCTCGGCAGTCCCGCCCCTGCGGGCCCACTGTCGCAAGCCAGACAGGGCGACTCGAGCCGCGCGCACCTGTCGCCACCTGCTCTTCTGAGAGGGTGCGTCCATGTTCGGAGTGGTTCGCCCCTGCCGGCACCAGCTGTCCGACGACCTGCACGCGGCGTGGATGTCGCATCTCTGCGGGTTGTGCCTGGCCCTGCGCGACCATCACGGTCAGTGGGCCCGCGTCACCACGAACGTGGACGCGGTTCTCGTGTCGGTGCTGGTCGCCGCGCAGCCCGGCAGGCCGACAGAACGCCGCCGGGCAGGGCCGTGTCCGCTTCGCGGGATGCGCCGGATCGAGGTGGCGGCATCCGCCGAGGCGGGCCCGCGGCTGGCGGCCGCAGTGTCCCTGGCCGCCGGCGCGATCGCCGTGGGTGACCACATCGCGGACGGCGACGGTCTTCTGCGCCGCCGCCCCGCGGCCGCGATCGCGCAGCGGGTGGCCGACCGGGCCGCGGCAGCCGCCGAGCGCACCGGCTCCGGGGTCGGGCTCGGTGTCGCCCTGCTGGAACGTGCGGCGGCGGAGCAACGCGCCCGGGAGGGCGCCAGCGCCCGGGGCGGGGCGGCGCTGTTGGACGCGCTGGCCCCCACCGAGACCGCGGTTTCCGCAGTTCTCGCGCACACCGCCGTCGTGGCCGGGTGCGACGACAACCGCGCGCCGCTCGCGGCGGTGGGACGATACTTCGGCCGCGTCGTCCATCTGCTCGACGCCGTCACCGATCAGCTCGACGACGCCCGGACGGGATCGTGGAACCCGCTGACAGCGACGGGAACCAGCCCGGCCGAGGCCCGCCTCCTGTGCGAGGACGGCCGGCGGGACCTGCGGCACGCGTTGGCCGAAGTGCGGTTCACCGACTCGGTCGATGCCCGACTCGCCCGTCTCCTCTTCGGCGACGGGCTCGACCATGCCGTCGACCGGACCTTCGCGTCCACCGCACAGTCGCCGGGGCCCGGGCGGCCCGGCCAGCCGCCGGATGATCGCCCCGACCGCCGGTCGCCACAGCGCCGACGGACGGGCTCGGCCTGCCTGGTCGCCGCCGGGATGTTCCTGACCTGCCGGATGTGCGGCGAATACACGTCGCCGCTGGACGGGCAGCGAAAGGAGGGTCTGTGCAGCCGTGGCTGCGACCTCGACGGTGCCTGCGACTGCTGCGACTGCTGCGAGTCCTGCGGCGAGTGCGCGGAGTGCGACTGTTGCGGATGCGACTGTAACTGCTGAGAGTGCCCGATGTTTCGACCTCGTTGCGCATGACGGAACCTGGTCGTGACGTCCGGTAGGGATCTGCTGAAATGGTGAACGTCGCGCGAGCGGAGTCCCCGACGCTCCTCGCGGCCGGGGACGCCCCCACGTCCCCACTGGCGGGCACCGACGCCCGTACGGCCGTGTCGAGGTCTGTCATGGCTCGCAAGTCCGGGAGAACGACTGGACCACCATGAACGCAGAGGACGACACGACGGTTTCCGACATCATCACGGTTGCGGCGGTCGACGATCACCCGATCGTGCTGCGCGGTCTCGCTGACCTGCTGCACGACGTGAAGGACTTCGACCTGATCGACACGGCCTGTTCCCTCGACGCGCTGCTCGCTGGGCCCGGGCGACACGCACAGGTGGTCCTGCTGGATCTGGACCTCGGTGACGGCACCGAGCCTCCGGACAACCTCCGGCGGCTGCTGTCCGACGAACGGGCCGTGGTGGTGTTCAGCGCCGCGGCGTCACCGGCCACTGTCCGGGACGCGATGCGCGCCGGTGCCTCAGGCTTCGTTCCGAAGACCGACGACGTCGAGGATCTGGCAACCGCGATCCGGGCGGCCGCCGCCGNCACCGGATGGATCTCTCCACAGCTTGCCTTCCTCCTCCTCACCGACGACTCTCCCGACAAGCCGGACCTGTCGCCGAAGGAGATCGAGGCGCTGCGCCTGTACGCGACAGGGATGCCGTTGAAGACCGTGGCACGGAAGATGAACGTCTCCCCGGAGACGGCCAAGCAGTACATCGACCGGGTCCGCCAGAAGTACCGCCGGGTCGGCCGAGACGCGGCGACGAAGGTCGACCTGTTCAAGCGGGCGATCGAGGATGGTCATCTCGATCGCCGGGCAGAGGGGATGGCCTGACCGAGGCGTCAGACCGCTGAAACCAGCGACCTGCAGGTCGGCGTTTCGCCCGCCACGACCGAGGCGACCAGATTCCGACCGGCTCGAGAAAGCGCAGTGGGCGCCGACACCCCCATGTCAGCGCCCACCACCCCGGCACACACCGAATCCCCGTATCCGATGCGCGCCCTCGCGCCACCCCCCGCGTGGCGTGAGGGCGCGCGATCCGGTCAAGTGCGGAACATCTCCGGCACGTCCCCCGACCGAGCCTCGCTGCTCCCCCCGTATGCCCTTGACCTCGTTCATCGTGCCCGATGTCGCGGTTGCCGTCATGACCCCAAATCCACCGAACCGGACGTCCCCCCATTGGGGGTCACACCCCCCTCGATCGGGCACCGCCATCCCCGGGACCAGGACGAGACACCCGNCCGCCGATCAACGCCGGGGCTCGCCGCCGCCGGCCACGGGCCGACGCGTGAACCGCGCAACCACTCCAGCCACCAGAACAACGAACCCACAGCAAGCGATCACCCACAATCCGGGGCCGACCGTGGTTGCCGTCCGCAGCCCGCTGTTGACGAACGGACCTCCCCGGTAAAGCTGNACGAGGTCGACCGCGGCGGTCAGCAGGACCATGAGGCCCGTCATGGTGGCGAGCATGCGCCCCCACTCCCTGCGTCCGGCGGCGAGGAGAAGGCCCGCGACCACGGCGAGGATGCCGAGTAGCACCGTCAATCTCCCATGCTGGTCGGGATCGGTTCCCCGCACGGTGAACTCCACGAACCCGTAGGCTCGCACCGTCGCCCACCGCATCCCTGACGCAATGATCACAGCGACGCCGGCNCAGACGGCCAGCGGACCGGGTAGCCAGGCGCAGCGGGACGCGAGCCGATGCGACCACGAGTGCTCGGCTGGTCCGGCCGTCCGCGATGACGCCGACGCCGACGCCGCGACCACCGAGGGCACGTCCCACGGATGTGCCCGAGACGCTGTGGGCGATGACCGCACCTCCGGCGCGGCGCCGCCAACTGCCACGCCGACCTGGGGCGTCACCAGGGAGACCGTGCCGGATCCCGCTCGTGACCAGGCGGGGTCCGCCGTCGCCGCAGCCCGCGCCCGCCACGCTCGCAGCTCGGCGGCGACCGCGGCTCTACGGCCGTCTTCCTCTGGTCCTTCCGGTACCTCCGGCGGGCGTGGGCCGGCCGCGGGTAGTGCCGTCCCACCGTCCCGGGCGTCGCCCCCCGCACCCCCGGCGGCGACGGATGAACCACCACCCCCCGGGCGGGCCCACGGACTCTGCTGTTGACCGGTCACCCACGCCACCACCGTCCGACACCACGGGAGGGGTCTGACGACCGCCCCGCACGGTCGTATCACGCGTGGGAGCCGCCCGCATGGTCGCGAGACAGAACCACCCAAACCGGGCGGGTCATCACCGGCCACCTCCTCCCGCCGCCACCGTGCGCCGCTCCAGCAGGACGGCGCCGATCAGGGCGAGGATGCCGGACAAAAGCGTGACCATGACCCCGTTCTGCGGATGGATGGAGATCACGTCCGCCGAGATGGCCCGAAAGGACGCGAGCGTCGGCGGTCCGTAGGCCCGATCGAGCCCGGCAATCACCACGATCAGGATCGCGACCACGCGGGCGACCAGGACATCTGCAGCACTACCGCCGATCGGCCGGCGCACGAGCCGCGCCGCACCCACGATCCCCAGGAGTACGGCCAGGACGAGGACCACTCGGCCGTCCCCGACGACGATGCCGTTGAAGGTCCGAGTCTCGTCCGCGCTGGACATCTCGCTCCAGGGCAGGACGCTGCCGATGACGCTACCCACCGCACCGACGATCATGGCCAGCGCGGCCGCCGGTCGTGTGCGGTCCGGCGCCGTCGCGGGCCCGGTCACGGTCTGGCCGGCCGCCTCGAGCTGGTGCGGCGGCTCACCGGCGCCCGGCCGGCCGGGCCGCTGCCCCCGTTCCCGTACCGTGCGGTGGCCGGGACCCAGGGACGGCCGGTTCGGGTCGGCGGGCTCGCCGGGCCGGGGCACCTCATGTTCCGGCNCCACGCCCGGCCCAGCCACGGCATCGTGACCGTGCAGGCGGGGCGAAGCGACGGAGCCGGCGCGGCCGCCTTCAAAGTCCGGCGACACGTCCAACGTCTTTGACGCGTCAGACCTCTCGTACACGCCAGTCGCCTCGTACACGCCAGTCGCCTCGGAGACGTCCGGGGCCGGGTGCTGTCCCGGATCCGCGAGACGCCAGCCGTCGTCGGTCGCCGCGAACCGCTTCGCAGCCTCGCCGTGGCCGTCACTCCCGCGATCGCGACGCAACCCGACGCGCATGGTCGGCGGATCGAGCGCCGATTGTGCGGTCGACAGCTGGGCCGTGCCGGCGCCGGCATGGCTCCCGGGGGCGCTTCCAGCTGCCGGCTCGGTCCTGTCGCCGGTGCCGCGGGCCGGTGCGCGGTGCGGTTCCGGTGTACTCTGGCGGCCTGGCCTGGCGACGTCCGCGCCCCCGGCGCGGGCCGAGGCGTCTCGGGCGGGCGGCAACGCCACGGGCAGCTCCCCGCCGCGTTCTGTGCGTCTCGGTAGCGGCTCGGAACCCCGGGAGGCGGCCGGGTTCTGATCGGGCCCGCGGCCGCGGGGAGGCCCGGCCGGCCGGCCGGCCGGCGGGCGATCCGCGGCGTCGCGTTCCCCGGACGGCCAGCCCACTCCGGCGTCGACGGGCCGGACGGACGATCGTGGCGCCTCGCGCTCGAACCACGTGGGCCGAGGTGCGGCGTCTGCCGGCGCGGAGGCGGCCTGAGGCGGCGAGGACGGAGCTGCGGCGGGCGGAGCGACATCGGTCCTCGTCGGCGATACAGGCGACGGTAGCGGCGTGGGCGGCGCGGGCGCGACGACGTTCGGATGCCCCGCGTCTGCCGCCACGTCGGCGGCGGGTCGCGGCGGCGGGGCGACGCGCGGCGGCGTAGCGGTTCGCGGCGGTGTAGCGGTTCGCGGCGGTGTAGCGGTTCGCAGCGGGTCAGCCTGCTGGCTGACGGCCGGTCGGGCCTGCGGCGTCCACGGCTGCTGATCGACGGGGCGCGACGCCTGGTTCTGGCCCGACCCGGGTGCCGGGCTGGAGCCCGGCCCGCCAGCCCGCGAGCCGGGCGGGGGGGCCGGCGGGACTGGTGCCCGCGTCCCCGCGGCGGATCCCGGCGACGCGCCGGGAGCGGACCGGCTCGCCCCGGGGGGTGGCACAGAGAGGTCGCGGTCCACGTCCCGGTCGACGCGCGACGGCTTCGGGGCCCCACCGTCCTTGCCCTGTGGCCGCGGAGCAGCACCGGCCGCGGAGGTCGACCCGTCCGGTGCACGGTTGTCGGCCGAGCCAGCCTGACCCGTGATCGCCGATCGCGCTCGAGATCCGTCGCCCGCGCTCCCCGCCGGTTCGGCCGCGCCACCTCCTGCTGATCCGGCCGCGCCGCCTGCATCGGCCCGCCCAGTACGGGTCGCCGCCCCCGGCGATGCTCTGCCGGGATCCCCGGACGACACCGGCGCACCGGCCGGCCCGCTCGAGACGCCCGAGACGCCGGACGCACCCGACCGGGCCGGTGACCGCCCGGGCCACTGCCCCGCCGCAGGCGCTACCCGGGCGGTGGGCTGCCCGGAGGGCGGACGGGGCGCACCGGCGCCGGGCCGGGCGGTCGGCCGCTCGCCGGCAGATCCGCCCGGCGGCGTCCCGGCGGCGCTCGGACGTGCGCCGGCGTTTCCCGCCGACGGCCCCGCAGCGTTCGGCGGGAGGCCGGCCCGGTCCTGGCCGGGGGGGCCAGCGGGCGCACCGGCCGCCGACTGCCGGCCACGCGCGACCGAATCGGGTGTCATGCGGACGGGGCCGGCGCCACCCGGTCCGCGGTTGTCACGAAGGGGAGACGGATTCTGTCGCGCCGGCGGGGCGCCGGTGGGCTGGGACCGGTTCGGCGCGAGCGGCGGGCGGATCGGGCCACGGGCGCCGTCGGCGGTTCGCGTGCCCCCTTCCGGAGGACGGGACGCACCGGGCCGGTCACCGGCGCCGGACCCGCTGCCCGCCGAACCGGCCGAACCGGCCGAACCCGCCGAACCTGACCCTGCTGAACCTGGCGTCCCCACCGAACCAGACGAGGCGCCCGAACCAGACCGTCCGGGCGGAGCAGCGGTCGAGGAGGCACCGGCCGCGCGCGCGCTCTGGGGCGGAGCGGGCAGGCCGGCGGCGGGGCGGGCGCCGGCGGACGAGGCGGAGGCGGGCCGGGCGGGCGGTTCGGAGGCGACGCGGCCCGCGGGTGCGGCACGAGGCGGAGTACGCGAATCCGGGGACGCCGAGGTGCCGGCACCCGAGTGGTCGTCGGCCGCGACGGATCGGGACCGGCCGTCTGCCTGGGGCTGTCCAGCGGACCGAGACTGGCCCGCGGACCGGGCCTGCCCAGCGGACTGCGACAGATCAGCCGACCCAGGTTGCCCGGAGGGCCGGGGCTNCCCCCCGGAGGGCCGGGGCTGCCCGGAGGGTCGGGGCTGCCCAGCAGACCGGGGCTGCTCGGTGGACGGCGACCGCCCGGTGGACCGGGACTGCCGGGACTGCTCGGCGGACGGAGACTGCTCTGCGGGCCGGGACTGCTCTGCGGGCCGGGACTGGTCGGCGGGCCGGGACTGGTCGGCGGGCCGGGACTGCGACCCGCGACCGGGCGGGCTCGGGTCGGCCGCCGGCGTGCCCGCGGGTGCCTGATCGTCCGGCCCGCTCCCCTGCTCGACCATGCAACCACTCCCTGACCATGCGCCCTTGTCCGACTGGCTGCCGCCCGATCCGATCCAGACCCGCGTCGACGGATCCCCCGCGGTCCCGGTCGGCGGGTTGGGACGCGGCCGNCATCATCATGACAGCCGCCAGGCGCCTGTCGGACGGGCACGGCCGATCGCTGAGCAGCGAGGTCGGCGCCCGCGGCCGAGGCGACCGGTGCCTGCGCGGAACTCGATCCGGATACGCGTGGGAGGTCCGGGAATCCCCGACTCCGGCGCCGTGGGTCGGCGCGGGCGCGGGCGCGGACGCCGGGCCCGCCACCGCACCCAGGCGAGGGGTGTGCGGTGGTCCGGGGGCGGCGTCCGCTCGAGGTGGCGGGGCGCCCGACCGTCGGTCGGCGCGGGTGGGGCCCCGCGGCAACCGCCCGCCGGTCAGGCGTCGGGTCACGTCAGGTCGAGGTCAGGTCAGGTGGAGCCGGGTGAAGAACGACACGACACGACGTCGCGTCCTCACGACTGCACGTGTGCGGCCGTCAGACCGCCTCGCCGATGCGGTGGACCCGCATCGTGTTGGTCATTCCGGCGACGCCGGGCGGGGTGCCGGCGACGACGACGACGAGCTCACCGGGCCGGCAGCGGCCGATCTGGAGTAGGGCGGAGTCGACCTGGCGGACCATCTCGTCGGTGCTCTCCGCGAACGGCACGAGGAAGGTCTCCACGCCCCAGAACAGCNCCATCTGGTTGCGCACGGCGGGGATGGGCGTGAAGGCCAGCACCGGGACCTCGCTGCGGTACCGGGCCAGCCNCCGGGCCGTGTCACCGCTGAGGGTGTGGGCGACGAGGTAGCGGGCGCCGACGGCGTGTCCGACGGAGGCGGCCGCCTGGGCGATCGCCCCGCCGAGGGTCCTCGGCTCGGTGCGCAGTGGCGGGATCCGCCCGAGGTCGGCCTCGGCCGTCTCGATGATCCGCGCCATGGTGGACACCGACTCGATCGGATAGGCCCCGACGCTCGTCTCGGCCGAGAGCATGATCGCGTCGGCACCGTCGAGGACCGCGTTCGCGCAGTCACTGGCCTCGGCGCGGGTCGGCCTCGGCGCGCTGACCATGGACTCGAGCACCTGAGTGGCGACGATCACGGGCTTCGCCCGCTCCCGGGCCTGGCCGACGGCCCGCTTCTGCACCAGCGGCACGTCCTCGAGGGGCAGCTCGACGCCGAGGTCGCCGCGGGCGATCATCAGCCCGTCGAAGGCCTCGATGATGCCGTCGAGGGCGGCGACCGCCTGCGGCTTCTCGATCTTGGCATGGACCGGGACGCGGGTGCCGACCTCATCCATGATCGCGTGCACCGACTTGACGTCGGCAGCGCTGCGCACGAAGGACAGCGCGATCATGTCGACACCGAGTTCGAGGGCGTAGCGCAGGTCGTCGGCATCCTTCTCGCTCAGCGCCGGCACGGTGAGCGCAGCCCCGGGGATGTTCATCCCCTTGTGGTCGCTGACCGGGCCGCCGATGACGACGGTGGTGTGGACGTCGGTGTCGGTGACGCCGTCGATCTGCAGGACGAGGCGGCCGTCGTCCACGAGGATGCGGTCTCCGGCGGAGACGTCGGCGGGCAGGCCCGAGTACGTGGTGCCGACCTGGTGCTGGTCGCCGGGCACGTCCCGGATGGTGACGGTGAACCGCTGGCCCGGCAGCAGGGTGACGCCACCGTCGGCGAAGGTGCCGAGGCGGATCTTCGGGCCCTGCAGGTCGGCGAGGATGCCGACGCTGCGCTCGGCGGCCTCGGCCGCCTCCCGCACCCGGGCGTAGGTGACGGCGTGCTGTTCGTGTGTTCCGTGGGAGAAGTTTAGGCGGGCAATGTCCATTCCGGCGTCGACGAGGGCCCGGACCTTCTCTGGCGAGCTGGTGGCCGGGCCGAGGGTACAAACAATCTTGGCTCTACGTGGCACAGACAAAGCCTAAGTACTGATCGTCGGTCATTGCACACGGGGGCCGCCGAGAGACGCGCGTCGCGCACCCGGCAGTAGTCAGATCAGGTCGATCAGGTACATGCTGCGCGTGGTCGCTCGGCGGCGTACCGTCCGACTCGTCCCCCGCGCCACCCCCGTCCGTCGGCGCGCGTGATACGGGAAAGACGGCAAGGGTGCCGACGTTCCTGGGAGCCGCTCCACCCGGACGCGGAAGTCGGTATGACACGGTCGAGCACCCCCGGAGTCGGGCATGAATCGAAATCCCGCTATTCACCGTCAGCCGTCCGGCGACATCGACATCGCCGTGGTCGACGTCACCACCGCNCCCGACCCCGGTCCCGCCGCCGCGGCTCCGCGTCCCGGGTCCGCACCCGCGCAGTCCACCGCGCTCGCCCCGGCACCGCCACGTTCGGTGGAACCCGGTACCTGACCGAACGGGTTACCCCGCCGCCTCCCCCGGCCGAGGGCGCCCGGGTCCGCGGCGCGGCCCGGCCCCGGTCCGGCTCAGGCCGGGACCGCGGCCGCGGAGTCGGCGGAGTCGGCGGAGTCGGCGGACTGTGCCGGCTCCGCGGCGGGGCGGAACTGGGTCCGGTACAGCTCGGCGTACAGGCCGCCGCGCGCCAGCAACTCGTCGTGGGTGCCGCTCTGCACGATGCGACCGCCGTCGACGACGAGGATGCGGTCGGCCTCCCGCACCGTGGACAGTCGGTGCGCGATCACCAGCGAGGTCCGCCCGGCCAACGCTGCGCCCAGCGCCTGTTGCACCGCGGCCTCGGACTCGCTGTCGAGATGCGCGGTCGCCTCGTCCAGCACGACGATGCCCGGCGCGCGCAGCAGCAGCCGGGCGATCGCGAGCCGCTGCTTCTCCCCGCCGGACAGCCGGTGCCCGCGGTCGCCGACGACGGTCTCCAGCCCGTCCGGCAGCGCGCGCACCAGTTCCCCGATCCGGGCGGCGTCCAGCGCGGACCACATCTGCTCGTCGGTGGCGTCCGGCCGGGCGAAGGCCAGGTTGGCCCGCACCGTGTCGTGGAACAGGTGGGAGTCCTGGGTGACCACGCCGACCGCGGCGCGCAGTGACTGCAGGCTCAGGTCTCGCACGTCGTGCCCGCCGACCCGGACCGCGCCGGACCGGACGTCGTACATCCGCGGGATCAGCTGACTGATCGTCGTCTTGCCGGCACCGGACGGTCCGACCAGCGCGATCATCTGGCCGGGATCCGCCCGGAAGGTGATGTCGTGCAGCACCGGCGCGGGGATCCTGGTGTCGAGAACCGCGACGGATTCCAGGGAGGCCAGGGAAACCTCGTCCGCGGCGGGGTACCGGAATCCGACGTGGTCGAACTCCACGGCCGCCGCCTCCGCCGGCAGNTCGACGGCATCGGGCCGGTCGACNATCGCCGGTTCGAGGTCGAGAACCTCGAAGACCCGCTCGAACGACACGAGTGCGGTCATGACGTCGACGTGCACGTTCGACAACTGGGTGAGCGGCCCGTAGAGCCGGCCGAGATACGCGCTGAGCGCGACCAGGGTGCCGACCTCGAGATCTCCCCGGGCCGCGAGCCGACCGCCGAAGCCGTAGACGATCGCGGTCGCCAGCGAGGCGACGAGGCTGAGCGAGACGAAGAATATTCGGCCGTACATGGCCTGGGTGACCCCGATGTCGCGTACCTGCCGGGCCCGGCCGCGGAAGTTGACCTCCTCGCGTTCCGGGGACCCGTAGAGCTGGGCCAGCATCGCGCCCGAAACGTTGAATCGTTCGGTCATGGTGTTGTGCATGTCCGCGTTCAGCCCGTACCGTTCCCGGGTCAGCCGGGCGAGCCGCGGCGCGAACNCACGAGCGGGAAAAATGAAAACCGGTAGTAACACCAGTGACACAACAGTGATCTGCCATGACAGTACGAGCATCGCGGCGAGCACGAACCCGACCGAGAGCACATTCGACAGCACTGCGGACAGCGTGTTGGTGAACGCCGACTGCGCGCCGAGCACGTCGTTGTTCAACCGGCTGGTGAGCGCCCCGGTCTGGGTACGGGTGAAGAACGCCAGCGGTTGGCGTTGCACGTGCCGGAAGATCTGGCTGCGCATCTCGTAGATCAGGCCTTCGCCGATACGGGCCGAGAACCAGCGCTGGGCGAGGGACAGGCCGGCGTCGAGGACGGCCAGGGCGGCGACGATCGCCGCCAGCACCTCGACGTAGCCCACCCGGTGACGCTCGATCCCGCCGTCGATGATCTCCTTGAGGATCAGTGGGACGACCGCGCCGAGCGCGGCACTGACCGCGATGAGGAGAAGAAACCAGCCAAGCTGGCCACGCCAGGGCCGGGCGAAGGCCGCGATGCGGCGCAGCGTCCCCGGCCGCACCGAGGTCCTCGCCGCCGATCGGTCCCGGGTGACCGATCGCATGAAGGCCCCGCTGTCCGAACCCGGCCNCATTCCGCCTCCCACCCCCGTTGCTTGCACTGTAATCATGTAAGCAAGGCGCGGGTCGGAGTCATTCCCGCCGGAGGGACGACGGCCTGTCAGCCCGCGGCGACGCCCCCCGAGGCGTCCAGCAGGTCGACGAGCGTGCGCGCCCACGCCTCACCCTCGGCGTCAGGAAGATCGCGATGGTCGGCACCGGCACCGGCACCGGCCGCAGCCGCGGCCCGCGTCGGGCCCGCCGCTCGCGTCGAAACCACCGGCGGGAAGGCCGGGCGGGCGCCGCGCAGGAGCGCCTTGACCTCGGCGGCGACGGCACGGGATGCGGCGAGCAGGCCCGCGACCACCGTGTCGACCTCGTCGTCCAGACGCGGGCCGGGTACCAGCCGCTGGGCCAGCCCGAGCCGGGCGGCCTCGGCCGCGCCAAGCGGGCGCCCGCCGGTCAGGCACAGGTCGAGGGCACGAGACCAGCCCACGATGTCGGCCAGGCGGGTCAGCGCACCCGCCGCGGGCAGCAGGCCACCGTGCGCCCAGACCGGGCGCAGTCCCGCGTCAGCGGCGAAGATCCGCAGGTCGCAGGCGACGGCGAGAGCGGTGCCCACGTCCCCGGTGACCTCCGCGACCGCGGCGATGCTGATGAGGTCGGCGCGCATGGTCAGCCGATCGAGCGCCGCCCGCCAGACCCGGTACCCCTCGATCAGGGCGGCCGGATCCGCGTGCGCGGGCGACGAGGGAAAGGACAATGAGAACGGTGCGTAGCCGGCCGCGCCCGGTGAAAGCACCGGGGTGCCGGCGCCCGAGGAGGCCTGACCNCCCACGCGCAGGACGACGACCCGGACGTCGCCGCCCATGCGCCGCTGGGCGTCGTCAAGGGCGGAACCGAGGCCCCCCAGGGACCCGGGATCTCCGGGTCCGGACAGCCGGATGGTCGCGACCGGTCCGACGACCTCCACCCGCAGTCCGGCCGCCGCCGATTCGGCGGCGGCCGGCACCGCCATGATCAGGCGCTCTTCTTCTTGGTGCCCCGGGTCGCACCGCCACGGCCACGCAGGGTCGTGCCGGACTCCGACAGGATCCGGTGGACGAAACCGTACGAACGGCCAGAGGACTCGGCGAGCAGACGGATGCTCTGCCCACCTTCGTACTTCTTCCGAAGTTCGGCAGCGAGCTTGTCCCGCTCGGCGCCGGTGATCCGGGTTCCTTTCCTAAGCTCGGCCAACGTGGCCCCCTCCGTGTTCGATGATCTGCGAACCGATCTTCACTCAGCTCGAGTGAACGCGCCACTCGAAGCAGATGTGATCCATCACACGCGGCGCGCCGGTGCGTGACCGTGCCCTCGCNCTTCCATCTCCACGCCGACGCCAGCGCCGACATAGCCCGGGTCGCACCCGCCCGCAGGCACGCTGGGTGTCCACGGCCGACCATGCACGGTGACCAGTGTCCCCAATCCCCTGCGCACGGCCTAACAACGGCAACGGCGCGTCGCCACGAACATCGTCACCCGCATGATCGGCGATCTTCCCTCAACGCAATACCGCAGGTACAACCAACAGTCGATCACTGTACCTAGCGCGTCGACGGACCGCGAACGCCGCAGATCAAACCGACTGATTACTCACACCCCGCGGCGNCCCGTACGCGGCCGAGGCCGGCCGCCAGACCGCCGCCGCGCGGTGCCCGCCGCCCCGCGACGACGGCCCGAGCGTGGGTTCGCGCACCCGGGACCCGCGCGCCGATCGGCCCTGGACCGCCGCCGGCGGGAGACTCGTTACCGTGCAGGGGTGGCCCGTGAAGTGGTGATCGCCGGTTCGGCGCCGGGTACGTCCCGGCACGCGGCGACCGGTGAGGCGAGGCCGTGAGCGTCACCGGCAGTGCGTCGGAGCGGACGGGCGTCCCGGCGGCCGCGCGCGGATCGGCGGACCGGCGGGCCGGCGCGCGCACCACGGCGCTCGGGCCGGCGGTGCGCGCGGAACTCGCCGAGGCCGGGATCTGGCTGGTCCTGGTCGCGTTCGGGCTCGCCGGCACCGCCGTGCTGGCAGGCACCGACGTCGATCTCGGCCTGACGAGCCCCCCGTGGCACGACGGCTGGCAGCCGCGGCTGGACCCCGTCGTCGTCGTCCCGCTCGCGGTCGCCGCAGTCATGATCGCGGTCACGGCCTGGTGGGCGTCGACGATCCGGCCCGGCGGCGCCACACAGCCCGACAGCACCACACAGCCCGGCGGCACCCAGCCCGCCGACCCCGTCATGGGAACCGCCACCACCCCGACCGACACCACTCCGACCGCCGCGCCACCGGTCACCACCCGCGCAGCCCCGGCCGCGCGGTCGGTGGCGTTCCGACTGCCCTGGAGCACTCTGCTGCTGCTGGGCTATGTGGGCTCGTTGGCGTGGAGCCTCGCGCTTGCCCTGGTCGCCCCCGGGGATCTCGCCGCCGGTCTGCGCGCACCGGCGGACCTGCTCGAGGCGGCCGGCGCGGTCGGCGACGACCCGCGCGGCCTGCTCGCCGCCTACACGACGACGACGCCACACGCGGCCGCCGGCGCGGTCGCCGTGCTGCCGGCGCACCCGCCGGGGCCGGTGCTCGCCACCTGGCTGCTCACCCGGGCGGGGTTGCACGGCGCCGTGACGATCGGCGTGCTGTTCACCGCGCTCGGCGCGCTGACCGTCCCGGTGGTGTGCGTCGCCGTGCGCTCGCTGTGCCACGAGACCGCGGCCCGCCGCCTGGTTCCCGTCCTCGTCCTGGCGCCGTGGAGCGGATGGATGGCGGCCTCCCCGGACGCCGTCACCGCCACGCTCGCCGCGCTGGCAGTCGCCGTCGGCGTGGTCGGCTGCGAGCCGGCGCGCCGGTCGGTCTGGTGGGCGCTGGCGAGCGGACTGCTGCTGGGTCTGGCGGCGCTGTTCGGCTACNCCCCGGTGTGGCTGGGGGTCGCGGTCGCAGCCGCCTACTTCGTTCGGCGCCGGCCGCTGCTCAACGTCATCACCGGGCTCGGCGCGCTGCTGCCACTGTGGCTGTTCTACGCCTGGGGCTTCTCCTGGCCGGACGGGCTGACCCTGGCCAGCGCGCCGCGGCCGTCGGCCGGAGCCGCGCTGGCCTGGCTCTTCCTGGACCTGACCGTGCTGGTTCTCGCCACCGGTCCCGTCGCCGTCCGCGCCGCGCGCCGGCTACGCCTGACGCCGGGCTGGCCGTTCCTGGTCGGCGCCACGGCCACCGTGCTGTTCGCGGTGCCGCTGGGCCTCGCCGAGGGCGGGGCGGAACGGAGCTGGCTGCCGGTGTTTCCCTGGCTGCTGGTCGCGGCGGTGGCACCCCGGCCCCGACCGGCCCGGCCGGGCGACCGGTTGCAGGCCGGCAGCCTGCCGGTCATCCTCGTGTCGCTGGGTGCGATCGGGACCCTCGCCCTGCGACTCTGCCTCGGCGGCCCCCAGGCCTGACCCGCGCCCGCCGACGGCCGCGACCGGCTCCGAGCCCGACGGCGCCGGCGGACGGCGTCAGGCAGGTGCGGAGGTCGCCTCGGTGCCGCTCGTGGCCGGTCGGGGCAGCGCGTCGCGGGGGATGTCCGGCTCCAGGAAGATCCGCATCGGGACCGTCAGGGACGCCCGCAGCGCCTCCTCGGCGCCGTCGATGGTCGCGGCGACCTCCCGCATCGTCGCCGTCGGCGCAATCCCGATCTTGGCGGCGACGAGCAACTCGTCCGGGCCCAGGTGCAGGGTCCGCAGGTGGATGACCTTCGTCACCCCGGGTGCGGCGGCGAGCGTGCCGCGGATCGTCGCGACGGCCTGCGGGGTCGCGGCCTCCCCGACAAGCATGCCGTACGCCTCGGTCGCGACGAGCACCGCGACGACGAGCAGCAGGATGCCGATGGCCAGGGTGCCGGCGCCGTCCCAGATGGGATCGTCGAGCAGCAGGGTCAGCCCGACGCCGAGCAGAGCGAAGATCAGCCCCAGCTCGGCGGCGAGGTCCTCGAGCAGGACGATCGGCAGCTCCGGGGCGCGCGCCTCCCGGATGAACTGCCACCAGGAGCGGTCTCCTCTGGTCTTGCTCGACTCGCGGACCGCGGTGGACAGCGAGTAGGACTCGAGCCCGACGGCGATCACCAGGATGACGACGGCGATGAGGCCGCTTTCCAGCTCGTGCGGATGGCGCAGCTTCTCGACTCCCTCGTAGACGGAGAACAGCCCGCCGACGCTGAACAGCACGATGGCGACGAGGAAGGCGGCGATGTACCGCGCGCGGCCGTACCCGAAGGGGTGCTCCTCGTCCGGCGGGCTGGCCGACTTGCGCTGNCCGAGCAGCAGCAGACCCTGGTTGCCGGAGTCGGCGACCGAGTGAATGGATTCGGCGAGCATCGACGACGACTGCGTGAGCAGGAACGCCACGAACTTCGTCACCGCGATGCCCAGATTGGCGGCCAGCGCCGCCAGAACCGCCTTGGTGCCGCCCTGCGTACTCACAAAGACTCTCCACTTCGGGTCAGGCCGGTGTCCCCTCCGACCTGACGTCCCAGTCTGGCAAGTCCGACCCGCCGGCCGTGCGGCGGGTGCGCGCGGGCCCGGTGGCGCGGACGCCCCGACCTCGCGGCCGCCCGGACGCCGCGACCGGCCGCCCGGCGGGCATCACGCCAGGGTGACCTCACGCCAGGGTGATGAGCTCCATCAGATCGGGTGACCAGTTGTCCTCGACGCCGTCGGGAAGCATCAGCACCTTCTGCGGATCGAGCGCCTCGACCGCGCCCGGGTCGTGCGTGACGAGCACCACGGAGCCCTTGTAGGTGGTCAGCGCGGCGAGCACCTCGTCCCGGGAGGCGGGGTCGAGGTTGTTCGTCGGCTCGTCGAGCANCAGCACGTTCGCCGAGCTGCACACCAGGCCGGCCAACGCCAGGCGGGTCTTCTCGCCGCCGGAGAGCGTCTGCGCGCGCTGCTCGACGGTGTCACCGCTGAACAGGAACGCGCCGAGGATGCGCCGCAGCTCCACGTCGGAGGTGCCCGGTGCGGCGGCCCGCATGTTGTCGAGCACGGAGCGGTCGGTGTCCAGCGTCTCGTGCTCCTGCGCGTAGTAACCCAGCCGCAGGCCGTGCCCCGGATGCACCTCGCCGGTGTCGGCGCGCTCCTGACCGGCGAGGATGCGCAGCAACGTCGTCTTGCCGGCGCCGTTGAGCCCGAGGACGACCACCCTCGACCCCCGGTCGATCGCCAGGTCGACGTCGGTGAACACCTCCAGCGAACCGTAGGACTTCGACAGGCCGCTGGCGGTCAACGGGGTGCGCCCGCAGGGTGCCGGGTCCGGGAAGCGCAGCTTCGCCACCCGGTCGGCGACGCGGACGTCGGCGAGGCCGGCGGCCAGCCGCTCGGCGCGGCGGTCCATCTGGTGGGCGGCGCGGGCCTTGGTCGCCTTCGCCCGCATCTTGTCGGCCTGCGCCTTCAGTGAGTCGATCTTCTTCTCGGCGTTGGCGCGTTCCCGCTTACGGCGCCGCTCGTCGAGCTCCCGCTGGTTGAGGTAGGTCTTCCAGTTGACGTTGTAGACGTCGAGGGCGGCGCGGTTGGCGTCGAGGTGGAAGACCTTGTTGACGCACCGGTCGAGCAGGTCGACGTCGTGGCTGACGACGACGAGGCCGCCGTTGTGCGCACGCAGGAAGTCACGCAGCCAGACGATGGAGTCGGCGTCGAGGTGGTTCGTCGGCTCGTCGAGCAGCAGCGTCGCATCCGAGCTGCCGGACCCGGCGAACAGGATCCGGGCCAGCTCGACCCGGCGGCGCTGCCCGCCGGAGAGCGTGCCGATGGGCTGGGCGAGCACCCGGTCGGCCAGGCCCAGCGACGAGCAGATCCGCGCCGCCTCCGCCTCGGCGGCGTACCCGCCGAGGGTGCCGAAGCGCTCCTCCAGGCTGCCGTAGCGGCGAATCGCCGCGTCCCGCGCCTTCGCGTCGACCAGCTCGGCCATCTCCAGCTGCAGCTTCTCCATCTCGCGCAGCAGCACGTCGAGGCCGCGGGCGGACAACACCCGGTCGCGGGCGGTGTCGGTCGGGTCGCCGGCGCGCGGGTCCTGCGGGAGGTAGCCCAGCTCCCCGCGGACGTCGACGCCGCCGGCGAACGGAATGCCCTCCCGCGCCAGCACCTTCAGCAGCGTCGTCTTACCCGCGCCGTTGCGCCCGACCAGACCGATCCGGTCGCCCTGCTGCACCCGGAAGGAGACGGGCTCGATCAGGGTGCGGGCTCCGGCGCGCAGTTCGAGCTCGGACACGATGATCATTGAGGTTGGGCCTCTTTCGGGGGCGACGCCGTGGTGACGTCAGACGGCTACGGACGGCGGTGGAAACGCCACCGGGGCGGGACATCATCCGATCACGACACGGCGATGCGCATGCCGTCCAGACTACGGTGCCGTTCCTGCGGGACGACGTCCCCACGTGGCGACGTCCTCACGCCCCGACGCCCCGCACGCCCTGACGCCCCGCACACCCCGACGCCCCGCACACCACGACGCCTCCCCACCGCGACGTCTCCCCACCGCGACGCCCTCGGGCCGCGACACCCTCGGGCCGCGGGGTCGCCGCCGGCGGGGTCAGGCCAGGCGGGTCACGGCGACGGTGACACCGAGGGAGGTCGAGGTGCCGCCGGAGAAGACGCCGCGCACGGGCGGGACGTCGTTGTAGTCGCGACCGCGGGCGACGACCACGTGCTGCTCGCCGGCGGGGACCGCGTTGGTCGGGTCGAAGCCCCACCACCGGCCGAGCCAGCCCTCCACCCAGGCGTGCGACTGNCCCTCGACGGTCTCGCCGACCTCCGCCGTGGCGGAGGGGTGCTGGTAGCCGGAGACGTAGCGCGCCGGCATGNCCGCCGCCCGCATCAGGACCAGGGCGAGGTGCGCGAAGTCCTGGCAGACGCCCTCGCCGCGGCGCCACGCCTCCACCGCGGAGGTGTGCACACCGGTGGTGCCGGTCCGGTAGGCGAGCCGCTCGCGGACCCAGTCGCCGACGGCGGGGATGAACTCCCGCGGCCCGTGGCGGGCGGCCAGGTCGCGGGCGGCGGCGGCGAGCTCGGGGTGCTCCGGGGTGGACGCCGAGGGGCGCAGGTACTCGACGAACTCGTCCGCGACCGGGTCGGCGCCCAGCCGCTCCCAGGTGGGGACGTCGGTCGGGGGGTGCGGTGCCGCGGCGGTCTNCACGATCGACCGGCCGGTGACGACGAGCTCGGTGTGGGGGGTGTGCAGGTCGAACGCGGTGACCTGGGTGNCCCAGTAGTCCCAGTAGCGGTAGGTGGTCGCCGCCGGTTCGGTGCGGACCGTGGCCTCCAGCGTGAGCTGGGACGCGGCGGTCTGCGGGATGATCCTGACCTCGTTGTAGGAGGACAGCACGGGGCTGGCGTAGCGGTAGCCCGTCGAGTGCTCGATGCGGATCTGCCAGCTCACCAGGAGTCCCCTCGGGTGGGTCGGGTGGGCCGGGTCGGGCCCATCGAGCGGGTCGGGCTCGCCGGCCGCCCCCGGCGCGGCGCCGGGGCCCGCCGCGTCCACCGGGCCGCGCCGTCGCCCCTGGCCGGGCGGACCACCCGGGTGGGACTGGCCGGGCGGGTCAGCCGCGACGGCCGGTTCACGCCGGCACCTCCATCGCCCAGGACCGCGGCGCCTCCCGGGCGAAGTAGCGGGCCGTCACCTCGGCGCTGACCGACGAGCAGGTGCTCTGCAGGGAGGCGAGCAGGTCCGGCATGTTCTCCACGAGTTCGGCGACGCTGTGGAACTCCAGCTCCGTGCGGGTCCGCCCGACGGTGCGCCGGGCGGCGTCGTCCACGGTGGACCGGGGTCGGCCGCGGCCCCCGTCGAGTTCGGCGAGGATGTCCTCGGCCAGCGCCAGCGACCAGTACACCGAGCGCGGGAACAGCCGGTCGAGCAGCAGGAACTCGGCGACCCGGGCGGCGTCGACGGCGCGCCGGTAGGTCCGCAGGTACGCCTCGTGCGCGCCGCAGGAGCGCAGCAGGCTGATCCAGCTCTGCGAGTGCGGGTCGTCGCTGATGCTCGACGACAGCAGCCGGGAGGTCATGTCGACGCGTTCCAGGCTGCGGCCGAGCACCAGGAACCGCCAGCCGTCGTCGCGGGCGAGGGTGGCGTCGACGAGCCCGGCGAGCATCGCGGTGCGCTCGCGGACGTAGCGGAAGAACACGTGCGGGCCGAGCCGGCGGGCCAGCTCCTCGGTGTGCGGCAGGTCGTTCCAGGTGGCGTTGAGGCATTCCCAGACGTCGCTGGAGACGACCACGCGCGCGCTGCGGGCGTTCTCCCGGGCCGCCGAGAGCGCCCCGGTGATGCTGAACGGCCGCGCCGGGTCGTAGGCGAGGGTCTCGGTCACCGTGCGGGAGTCGACCTGCTGGTGGAAGGTCGCGGGCTGGCCCATGACGGCGAGCAGCTCGCGGCCGGCGGAACCCGCGTCGAGCCAGGGGTCCTCCAGCACCCGGTGGACGTGTACGTCGAGGATGCGGGCGGTGGACTCGGCCCGCTCCACGTAGCGGCCGATCCAGAACAGCGACTCGGCGATCCGGCTCAGCATCCCGAGCTCCCGGCGGTCACAGCAGTCGCGGCGGTCACGGCGGTCGCAGCGGTCACGGCGGTCGCAGCGGCACCGGCGATCCCGGCGGCGGCCGCGGGGCCGGCCTGGTTCTGCTGTTGTTGCTGCTGCTGCTGGTCGGAGGAGACCGGACCGTGGTCCGGGCCGCTGGCGGGGCGGGCGGCGGCACCGGGTGGGCGGGCCATCGGCAGCGCCGGTTCTCGCGGGTTGCGCTCGGCGGCGAGCACCCAGGTGTCCTTGGAGCCGCCGCCCTGGCTGGAGTTGACGACCAGGCTGCCCCGCGGCAGCGCGACCCGCGTCAGCCCGCCGGGCAGCACCCACACCTTGGTGCCGTCGTTGACGGCGAACGGGCGCAGGTCCACGTGCCGGGGGCCGAGGCGGTCGTCGGTCAGCGTCGGCGACGTCGAGAGCTTGACGACCCGCTGGGCGATCCAGCCGCGGGGGTCCTCGCTGACCCGCACCCGCAGCTCGGCGAGTTCGGCGTCGCTCGCCTGGGGCCCGATGACGATGCCCTTGCCACCGGAACCGTCGACCGGCTTGACGACGAGGGTGTCCAGGTGGTCGAGGACGTGGGCCCGCTGGTCGGGGTCCTCCAGCCGGTAGGTGTCGACGTTCGGCAGGATCGGCTCCTCGCCGAGGTAGTACCGGATGAGCTCGGGGACGTAGGTGTACATCAGCTTGTCGTCGGCGACCCCGTTGCCGACCGCGTTGGCGATCGTCACGTGCCCGCCGCGGGCGGCGTTGACCAGGCCGGCGCAGCCGACCATCGACNCCGGCCGGAAGTGNAGCGGGTNGAGCCAGTCGTCGTCCACCCGGCGGTAGACGACGTGCACCGGCTGCTCGCCCTCGGTGGTCCGCATGGTGACCTTGTTGTCGCGCACCGTCAGGTCGCGGCCCTCGACCAGCTCCACGCCCATCTGTCGGGCCAGCAGCGCGTGCTCGAAGTAGGCGGAGTTGTAGACGCCCGGGGTGAGCACGACCACCGTCGGGTCGGCGACCTCCGGCGGGGCGGCGGCACGCAGCGCGTGCAGCAGGTGGGTCGCGTAGTCGGCGACCGGGCGCACCCGGTGGGTGGCGAACAGCTCCGGGAAGACCCGGGTCATCGCCCGGCGGTTCTCGATCACGTAGCTGACCCCCGACGGCACCCGGACGTTGTCCTCCAGGACGCGGAAGCCGCCCTGCTCGTCGCGGATGAGGTCGATCCCGGACACGTGCGCCCGCACCCCGTTCGGCGGGTCGATGCCGTGGGCCGCGCGGTGGAAGTGGGCGCTGGTCAGCACGAGCCGGCGCGGCACGATGCCGTCGGCGAGCACCTCGGCCGGTCCGTAGACGTCCGCCAGGAACGCCTCCAGCGCCTGGACGCGCTGGGTGACGCCGCGCTCGATGACGTCCCACTCGTCGCCGTCGAGCAGCCGCGGCACGAGGTCCAGGGGAAACGGCCGCTCCTCACCGAAGAGGTTGAAGGTGATGCCCGCGTCCCGGAACGCCCGGTCCAGGGCGACCTTGCGGGCCGCGAGATCTGCGCTGCTGAGGGGTTGCAACGCGTCATAGAGGGCGGCGTACACGTCCCGGGGGGTGTTCGAGGCCTCGAACACCTCGTCCCAGGCCGCCGTGGCCGCCGCTTCCGCCGGATAACCCTCGAACAGGTCCGCCACAGGCCGGAGCGTAATTTGCGCGTGTTACCACGACATGACGTCACGGACCTGGACGGGGACGTTCACCGTCACCGGATGGTGCGGGCGGGGACCCCCGGCCCTCCCGGCCAACCCGGCGCGGACCGCCGCGGCGCGTACCAGGCAGACTTGAGTCCGCTCGGCCCGGGCCGCGAGACCATGGCCGCCGACCGCCCATCCCACCGCGTGCGCCGAAGCACGCGGGCCGACCGAAAGGCCGAACGATGTCGACGCTGCTGGTGACCGGAGCCGCCGGGTTCATCGGGTCGAACTTCGTCCGCTACTGGCGCGAGCGGCACCCCGCGGACGCCGTCGTGGCGCTCGACGCCCTGACCTACGCGGGCTGCCGGGAGAACCTCGACGACCTCGCCGAGCGCATCACCTTCGTCCACGGCGACATCCGCGACCGCGAGCTCGTCGAGTCCACACTGCGCGAGCACACCGTCGACGTGATCGTGAACTTCGCCGCCGAGTCNCACAACAGCCTGGCGATCATCCGACCGGGCGACTTCTTCTCGACGAACGTGACGGGCACGCAGACGCTGCTGGAGGCGGCCCGCACGGTCGGGGTCGCCCGCTTCCACCAGATCTCCACCTGCGAGGTCTACGGGGACATGGACCTCAACGACCCGGGGGCCTTCACCGAGGACGCCCCCTACCTGCCGCGCACCCCGTACAACGCGGCGAAGGCCGGCGGCGACCACGCCGTGCGCGCCTACGGCTACACCTACGACCTGCCGGTCACGATCACCAACTGCTCGAACAACTACGGGCCGTACCAGTTCCCGGAGAAGGTCATCCCGCTGTTCGTGACCCGCGCGCTACAGGGCGAGCAGCTCCCCCTGTACGCGTCGACGACGAACCGGCGCGAGTGGCTGCACGTGATGGACCACTGCCGGGCGATCGACGCCGTGCTCGACCGCGGCCGCGTCGGCGAGACCTACCACGTCGGCTCCGGGGTCGAGGCCGACATCGAGACCATCGCCGACACCGTCCTCGCCGAGCTCGGCCTGCCGGCGTCACTGAAGACGATCGTGCCCGACCGGCCCTCCCACGACCGCCGCTACCTGCTGGACTCCACCAAGCTGCGCACGGAGCTCGGCTGGTCGCCGCTGATCGACTTCAGCGAGGGGATGCGCTCCACGATCGCCTGGTACAAGGAGAACGAGGCCTGGTGGCGCCCCCTGCTGGGCCGCTCCCCCGTGTCCGAGACCGCCTGGCAGCGCTGACCACCCATGCGGGCCGGCAGCGTCACCGCCGGCACACGTACCGCCAGCACACCCCGGGTGACGTGGTCTGCAGTGACGTGACGCGCCAGATCTGTCACACCTGCCTGGCATGGTGGCGGCATGCCCACTTCCGCCCACGAGTTACCGCTTGAGCTCCTCCGNCTCGATCCCGCCCTGCCCGACTGGGTCCAGACGGAGCTGCTCGGCGGTGCGGACGCGCCCGCGTTCGACCACGCCCGGCTGCACGACCCCCATGTGCGGCCGCAGACCTTTCTCGCCGACGCGATGGTGCTGTACTGCGACGCGGAGGACATCCCGGTACGGGGCACCGTCTACGAGGTTCAGCGCGGCCGTGACGCGCGCAAGCTGGGGTCGTGGAAGCTGTATGTCGGTCATCTGGAGACCGAGTTCCGGGTGANGGCCTCCCTGGTGGTGTTCGTGCCGGATCCGGCGGTCGCCCGCTGGTACCGCGACCAGATCGCCGCGGACACCCACAGCGGGGCGCGGCTGTCTCCGCGGATGTTCACCGCCGACGACGTTCCGCTGCTCCCGGACGTCGAGCAGGCGACGGCGCGGCCGGNGTCCGCGCTGTTTGCGGCGACGTGCCACCTTGACGACGCCGACATCGACGTGATGTTCCCGGCGCTGCTCGCGGCGCTGGACGCGCTGGAACCCGAGAAAAAGATCTTCTACGATGATGTGACCGTGGGTCGGCTGCCTCAGGCGGCCCGCGACCGATGGGAGGCTTTCCTCATGACGACTGCCGTCGGACGGCGCTACCACTACGAACGCTACAACGAGATCGACGCACGCGGAGAAGCCCGCGGAGAAGCCCGCGGGGAGGCTCGCGGAGAAGCCCGCGGGGAGGCTCGCGGCGAGGCGAAGGCGGTGCTGCTCGTGCTGGACAGCCGCGGGGTCCCCGTGCCCGAGGCGGTTCGTCGGCGGATCCTGGAGTGCGTCGACATCGACCTGCTGGATCTGTGGCTGCGGCGCGCAGCCACGGCGGACGACGTCGACGACGTCATCCGCGGCCACACCGGCCAGGCCTGAGGGGATCCGCCGGGCGGCGGGCTCCCCGTCCCACGTTCGGTTAACGGCCGGCCACGGAGTCGTACAGGGCCGCGGTGCGCTCGGCGACGGCCGCCCAGGCGAACTCGCCGACCGCCCGCTCCCGGCCGGCGCGGCCCATCGCCGCGGCCCGCGCGGGGTCGGCGAGCACGGTGTTGACGGCGTCGGCGAGCGCCTTCGGCTCGTCCGGCGGAACGAGCAGCCCGGTGACGCCGTCGTCGACGACCTCCGGGATGCCGCCGACGCGGGAGGCGACGACGGCGGTGGAGCAGGCCATCGCCTCCAGGTTGACGATGCCCAGCGGCTCGTACACCGACGGGCAGACGAACACGGTGGCGTGGCTGAGGAGCTGGATGACCTCGGGCTTGCTCAGCATCCCGTTCAGCCAGACGACGCCGCCGCGCTCGACGCGCAGCCCGTCGACCAGCGCGGTGGTCTCCGCGAGCAGTTCCGGGGTGTCCGGGGCGCCGGCGCAGAGCACGAGTTGCGCCCGCGGGTCGATGGCCGCCGCGGCGCGCAGCAGCACCGGCAGCCCCTTCTGCCGGGTGATCCGCCCCACGAAGATCACCGTGGGCCGCTCCGGGTCGACCCCGTGCCGTTCGAGGACGTCGGTCGCCGGATCGGGCCGGTACTCGTCGGTGTCGATGCCGTTGCGGATCACGTGCACCCGCGCCGGGTCGACCGCCGGGTAGGCGTCGAGGATGTCCGCGCGCATCCCGGCGCTCACCGCGACCACCGCCGCCGCCGACTCGATGGCGATCCGCTCGGACCACGACGACAGCCGGTAGCCGCCGCCGAGCTGCTCGGCCTTCCACGGCCGGCGCGGCTCCAGCGAGTGCGACGTCATCACGTGCGGGACGCCGCCGAGCAGGGCGGCGAGGTGGCCGCCGAGGTTCGTGTACCAGGTGTGGGAGTGGATCACGTCCGCACCGGCGGCCACCGCCGCCATCGACAGCTCCATCGACAGGGTGCGCAGCACGTCGTCGGAGCCGGCGAGCGCCGCCCAGCTCGGGTGGGCGCGCACCGCGGCGACGCCCGGCCCGCCGGCCGCCTCCAGCACGGACCGGTCATCACCGCCGGCCACCTCCCGCTGCCCGCCGGCCTCCCGGTGCACGGTGAGGTCGACGAGCCGGGCGAGTTCGCGGGCCAGGTACTCGACGTGCACACCCGCCCCGCCGTAGACGTCCGGGGGGAACTCGCGGGTGAGCAGCGCGACGCGCATGGACTGTCTCTCCATCGACGGGGTGGACGAGTGGGTGGAGGTGGCGCGGGTGCAGTGGTGGCGCGGGTGCAGTGGTGGCGCGGTCAGTCGGTGACGGTGACGCCCTTGCCGACCACGGTGATGCCGCGTTCGCTGACGGTATAGCCGCGGGCGCGGTCGCGGTCCTTGTCGACGCCGACCTGGGCGCCCGGCGGGACGTGGACGTTCTTGTCGAGGATCGCGTCGCGGACGACGGCGCCGCGCCCGACGACGGCGTTGTCCAGGACGACCGCGCGGTCGACCTCGGCCCAGGAGTTGATCCGCACGCCCGGCGAGAGCACCGCGGAGCGCACCGTGCCGCCGGAGACGATCACCCCGTTGCTGACGATGCTGTTGATCGCGATGCCGGTGCGCCGCGGATCGTCGTGGACGAACTTGGCCGGCGGCAGCGACGGCACGCTGGTGAAGATCGGCCACTCGCGGTTGTACAGGTTGAACACCGGGTCGAGCGCGCACAGGTCCATCTGCGCGTCGAAGTAGGAGTCGAGCGTGCCGACGTCGCGCCAGTACCCGCGGTCGCGGGCGGTCGTGCCGGGCACGACGTTGTCGCTGAAGTCGTAGACGGCCGCGGCGCGCTGCGCGACGAGCATCGGGATGATGTCGCCGCCCATGTCGTGCCGGCTGTCCTCGTCGGCGGCGTCCTTGCGCAGCGCGTCGATGAGCACGTCGGTGGAGAAGACGTAGTTGCCCATGGACGCGAACGTCTCTTCCGGGCTGCCCGGCAGGCCGGGCGGGTCGGCGGGCTTCTCCAGGAACGCCTCGATGATCCGCCCGTCCCGGCCGGTCTGGATGACCCCGAACGACCGGCCCTCCGCGCGCGGCACCCGTAACCCGGCGACGGTCACCCCGGCGCCGGAGTCGAGATGCTGGGCGACCATCTGCCGGGGATCCATCCGGTAGACGTGGTCGGCGCCGAAGACGACGACGATGTCCGGGTTGTCGTCGTGGACGAGATTCAGCGACTGGTGGATGGCGTCGGCGCTGCCGGCGAACCACCGGGGGCCGAGGCGCTGCTGCGCCGGCACCGGGGTGACGTAGTTGCCCAGCAGGTTGCTCATCCGCCACGTCGTGGTGATGTGCCGGTCGAGGCTGTGGCTCTTGTACTGGGTGAGCACGGCGATCCGCAGATAGCCGGCGTTGACCAGGTTGGACAACACGAAGTCGATCAGCCGGTACAACCCACCGAAGGGAACGGCGGGCTTGGCCCGATCGGCCGTCAGCGGCGCCAGCCGCCGCCCGGCCCCCCCGGCCAGCACCAGGCCGAGGACCCGCGGACTCGGCACAGACTTGCTCCCGTCTCATGGCATGGTCTGCGGGGCGATCCGCGGGCCGACACGTCCCTGCCCGGCCGGGTACACATCCACACCCGGCGTCCCGAACGACCCCGAATCCACCCCGAGCCCAAAGGGAAAAGCCGCCGGATGGGGATCGTTGCCGGGAATGACCGATGACTCCGCCGATCGCCTGTTGCGACCCTACAAGCTGGGCCTGGAAGGCTAGGAACCACCGCCGGACGACTGCCCCGAACGGGGTCGACTCCAGGCCCCGAACCGGCCCGGTCGGGCCACGCCGGCGGCCGGCCCAAACGCACGGGCAGCCGCAGGAGAGAGCGGCCCGGCGACCCCTGGCCGGTAGCTCCACTCGCCTCCGGCGCGTCAGGTCGCGCGTCGGGCGCGATGGCGGGTGGCGATGCCGAGCAGGATGCCCCAGACCACGAAGTGGGGGTCCCAGAGGGCGAGATGCCAGTAGAAGGCGTACCAGTCGGTGTCCTGGGNGGCGTCGATGACACCGACGACCACCAACAGTTCGGTCCACACGATCACGCCGCCGTAACCCACCAGCAGGACGGTGCTCACCCGACCCCAGCGCTGGACCAGGGCGAGCGCGAACATCACGCCCGCGGCCTTGAGCACCACCGCGCCCCACGCCAGCGCCGACGCGGTGCTGGCGCCGTCGCGGACAAGGTCCTCGACGGGGCCACCGACCGTGTCGATGCCGGCCGTGCCCCCCAGCGCCCAGTAGAGGCTCACCAGCGCGAACAGACCGGCCCAGACTGCGGCGGCGTAGCCGGCCGAGGTCGTCCGTTCCGCCAGTCCCGCCTCTTTCCGGCGTTCCGTCGTCACGTCCAGCATCAGGCGGTTCCCTCAGCCGCACGGTCTCTCACTGTTCGTAGCATGTCATGTCGCATCGGCACGGCCCATCGGATGGCGAGCCGGCCTGGCCGGAAGGCGAGTTCCGGCCAGGCCCGTGGCGGGCAACGCCGACGGCGGGACGGCGCGTCCACGCGATCAGCCGAGGAACGGCTGGACGAGCCGGCGAATCTCCGCCGGTGCGTCCAGGGGGATGAGGTGGCCGCAGTGGTCGATCAGGGTCCGCCCCGCGGCGGCTGCCGCCGAGACCGCGCAGATCCGGAGCGATCACGCGGTGGGTCGCGGCGAACTGGGTCAGCACCAGGTTCCACAGGTCGTGCGGGTGTGGCCAGCCGTGCGCCCACGGATCGATGATCTTGTGCCACTGCAGGAGACGGCGCTCCGTGATGCGCGGCGCGGCGCCGGCGGCAAACGCACCCGGGCTCTGTCAGGGGTCGAGTAGCGCGGCGGCCAGCGCCCTGGCCTGCGCCTCGCCGGAACACCTTGATCACGACACGGTTCCGCGGAACACCTTGCCGGGGCCTGGGGCCCCGGCCGGTGCCAAGGGGCCGNCTTGGCGAGATGGGCCAGATTCCCAGCTTCCGCTTCTCCGGCGCGCGAAACGCGCTGCCTGTCGCCGCCTTGCCCGGTGCCGCCGAAATGATGGCGCGATCATGCGCCTGGTGCGTGACGGCCCAGCGTCACGGGCTGAGGGTCGGCGGGCGGGTACCGGCACCGTCCGCTGGTAACGCTGCAGGTCGAGAAGCGCGACATCGCCAACCACGGCGACCGGCGTAAGGCTCTCGGCTGGGACGTCGAGCTGGTGAACGTCGAGCTGGTGAACGTCGGGTCGAACCTTCGCCACCAGTTCGGGGTGAACGTCACGGGACCGCTCGACGGCGGCCCGGTCTGGCCGGACGATGATCCCGGCCAGACCGGCGGCGGCTCGCTGGGCGAGTCAGACGTTGAAGCCGAGGGCGCGCAGCTGCTCGCGACCGTCGTCGGTGATCTTGTCGGGGCCCCACGGGGGCATCCAGACCCAGTTGATCGTCACGCCGGCGACGAGGCCGTCGGGGCCGTCGACGAGCGCGGAGCGGGTCTGGTCCTCGATGACGTCGGTCAGCGGGCAGGCCGCCGAGGTCAGCGTCATGTCGAGGGTGACCGTGTTGTCGTCGGCGACGTGGATGCCGTAGACGAGGCCGAGGTCGACGACGTTGATGCCGAGCTCGGGGTCGACGACGTCGCGCATCGCCTCCTCGATGTCGGCGAACTCGGCGAGCTCCAGGCCCGCGGCCCGCTCCGCGACCGTGGCCGGCGCGATGCCGCCGGCGGCAGCCGCGGGGCCGGTGGCGTCGGCGGTCGGCGCCGGGCTGTCGCTCGCCGCCGTCTCGGCGCGAGTGTCGGTGACCGCGTCGCTCATGGCTTCTCCTGCTCGGGTACGTCGAGGGGTGCGCCGGCGGGGAGGGGCGCGGCGGCGGAGGCACCGGCGGCCGGGTCGACGGCCTTGGCCGTCGCGTCCTTCCAGGCCATCCAGGACAGCAGGGCGCACTTTACCCGGGCGGGGTACTTGGAGACGCCGGCGAACGCCACCGCGTCCTCCAGCACGTCCTCGTTGCCCTCCGCGGTACCCCGCGACTGCATCAGCGCCAGGAACTCGNGTTCGAGCTCCAGCGCCTCGTCGACCTTCTTGCCGATGACCAGGTCGCTCATGACGCTCGCCGAGGCCTGGCTGATCGAGCAGCCCTCGCTCTCGTACGAGACATCCTCGACGACCCCGTCGGAGACCTTCACCCGGAGGGTGACCTCGTCCCCGCAGGTCGGGTTGACGTGGTGCACCTCGGCGTCGAACGGGTCGCGCAGGCCGCGGTGCAGCGGGTTGCGGTAGTGATCCAGGATGATCTCCTGGTACATGGAATCGAGCTTCACCTCGAGAAGAACCTCCGAACCCCGTGCAGACCTTCCACCAGCGCGTCGACCTCGCCGGTCGTCGTGTACAGGTGAAACGACGCCCGGGTCGTGGCCGGCACGCCGAAGCGCAGGCAGACCGGCCGGGCGCAGTGGTGGCCGACGCGCACGGCGATGCCGCGCTCGTCGAGGAGCTGCCCCACGTCGTGGGGGTGGATCGCCCGGCCGGCGTCGTCGTGCAGGACGAACGAGATCGCCCCGCCGCGGTCGACGTCGGTCGGCGGGCCGATGATCCGGGTGCCGGGGACGGTGGCCAGCGCGTCGAGGGCGTAGGCGGTGACGGCGTGCTCGTGCGCGGCGATCGCCGGCATGCCCAGCGCCGTCAGGTAGTCGACGGCGGCGCCGAGCCCCACGACCTGGCTGATCATCGGGGTGCCGGCCTCGAAGCGGTGCGGCGGGGCCGCGTAGGTCGACCCCTCCATCGTGACGATCTCGATCATCTCGCCGCCGCCGAGGAACGGGGGCATGACCTCGAGGAGCTCGTAGCGCCCCCAGAGCACCCCGACGCCGGTCGGCGCGCACATCTTGTGGCCGGTGAAGGCCAGGAAGTCGACGCCGAGCGCGGCGACGTCGATCGGCATGTGCGGCACCGACTGGGAGCCGTCGAGCACGGTGAGCGCGCCGACCTCGCGGGCCCGGGCGACGATCCGCGCCACCGGGTTGACCGTGCCGAGGATGTTCGACTGGTGGACCATCGAGACGACCTTCGCCCGGTCGGTGATGACCGCGTCGAGGTTGTCGAGGTTCAGCCGGCCGTCGTCGGTCAGCCCGATCCAGCGCAGGGTGGCGCCGGTGCGCCGGGCGAGCATCTGCCAGGGCACCAGGTTGGAGTGGTGCTCCATCTCGGTGACGACGATCTCGTCGCCGGGGCCGAGCCGGAAGCGCTCCGCCTCCGCGCCGGTGGTCTCGGCGTTGCTCATGGCGTAGGCGACGAGGTTGAGCGCCTCGGTGGAGTTCTTCGTGAAGACGACCTCGCGCCGGTCGGTCGCGCCGACGAACGCGGCGACCTTGTCCCGCGTCGCCTCGTACAGGCCGGTGGCCTCCTCGGCGAGCACGTGGATGCCGCGGTGCACGTTGGCGTTGTGCAGCTCGTAGTAGGCGCGCTCGGCGTCGAGGACGGCCAGCGGCTTCTGCGAGGTGGCGGCGCTGTCGAGGTAGACCAGCGGCAGGTCGTCGTGCACCGTGCGGGCCAGGATCGGGAAGTCCTTGCGGACCTGCTCGACGTCGAAGCCCGCGGTGCCCGCAGCGCCCACGGTGCCCGCGGTGCCGCCGGCGACCAGCGACTCGGTGAGCGTCATGACACCGCTCCCGCTCCCGCCGGCGCCGCGGCTCCGCCGCCCTTGACGTAGCGGTCGTAGCCGGAGTCCTCCAGCACGGCGGCGAGCTCCGGGCCGCCCTCGTCGACGATCCGTCCGGCCGCCATGACGTGCACGAACTCGGGCTTGATGTAGCGCAGGATGCGGGTGTAGTGGGTGATGAGAAGGATGCCCGTCTCCCCCTTGGCCCGCACGGCCTCGATGCCGCCGGACACGATGCGCAGCGCGTCGACGTCGAGGCCGGAGTCGGTCTCGTCGAGCACGGCGATCTTCGGCTTGAGCAGCGCCATCTGGAGGATCTCGTGGCGCTTCTTCTCGCCGCCGGAGAAGCCCTCGTTGACACCGCGCTCGGCGAACGACGGGTCCATCTCCAGGGCTTCCATGGAGGCCTTGACCTCCTTGACCCAGGTGCGCAGCTTCGGCGCCTCGCCGCGCACGGCCGTGGCCGAGGAACGCAGGAAGTTCGACACCGACACCCCGGGGATCTCCACCGGGTACTGCATCGCCAGGAAGATCCCGGCGCGGGCGCGGGCGTCCACGCCCATCGCGAGGACGTCCTCGCCGTCGAGCGTGATGCTGCCGTCGGTCACGGTGTACTTGGGGTGGCCCGCGATCGAGTACGACAGCGTCGACTTGCCCGAGCCGTTCGGACCCATGATCGCGTGCGTCTCGCCCTTGCGGACGGTGAGGTCGACGCCGCGCAGNATCTCGCGCGGGCCTTCTTCCGTCTCGACCGAGACGTGCAGGTTACGAATCTCCAAGGTCGACACCGCTGCCGTCACCCTCGTTCCGGGTTCGAATGTGCGACGTCGACGAGCACGTCGTCGCCGTCGATGGTCACTGGGTNGGTGGGCACCGGGTCGATCGCCGGCAGGGTCAGCGCCTTGCCGCTGGCCAGGTCGAACTGGGACCCGTGCAGCCAGCACTCGATCTTGCCGTCCTCGACCTCGCCCTGGGAGAGCTGCACGTCGGCGTGCGAGCACTCGTCACGCACCGCGTAGACGCGCTCCCCGGCGCGCACGACGCACACCGGCACACCCTCGATCTCGGTGCCGAGCGCCGTGTCGTCGGTCAGGTCGGCGAGCGCGCACACCCGGTGCCAGCGGGGCACGGCCGCGGAGTCGGCGGTGGCGGTCATGCGCCCGCCCGTCCGGCCCCGGCCGCGGCTCCGGCGGAAGCACCGGTTCCGGCCGCCGTCGCGGGCTCGTCCTCGGCCGGCGTCTCGCCCAGCCGGGCCGAGACCGACGCCATGATCCGGTCGCGCAGGTCGCCGACCTCGATGCGGTCGATGACCTCGGCGAAGAAGCCGTGCACGACGAGCCGGCGGGCCTCGGCCGGCGGGATGCCGCGGGACTGCAGGTAGAACAGGGCCTCGTCGTCGAAGCGGCCGGTGGCGCTGGCGTGGCCGGCCCCGACGACCTCGCCGGTGAGGATCTCCAGGTTGGGCACCGAGTCGGCGCGGGCGCCGTCGGTGAGCACCAGGTTGCGGTTGAGCTCGTAGGTGTCGGTGTCGACCGCGTCGGCGCCGATGACGACGTCGCCGATCCACACCGAGTGGGCTCCGTCGCCGCGCAGCGCACCCTTGTAGGTCACCCGGCTGCGGCACGACCGCGGAGTGTGCGTGACGAGCAGCCGGTGCTCCTGGTGCTGGCCNGCGTCGGTGAAGAACACGCCGTTGAGCTCGGCGTCGCCGCCCGGGCCGCGGTAGTCGACGGTCGGGCTGAGCCGGACCAGGTCGCCGCCGAGGGTCACGGTGAACGAACGCAGCTTCGCGTCGCGGCCCACCGAGTAGGCGTGCGCGCCGACGTGCACCGCGCCCGCGTCCCAGTCCTGCAGGGACACGAAGGTCAGCGAGGCGCCGTGGCCGACGTACACCTCGACGTTGCCGGCGTAGGTGGCGCTGCCGGTGTGGTCGAGCACGACGGTGGCCGACGCGAACGGGCCGACCTCGACGAGCAGGTGGCCGTAGGCGATCCCGGCGGCGGTGCCGGCCGCGGGCCGGGGGCTCTCGCCGTGCAGGTGCACGACCACGGGCTCGGCCGGGGCGGCCTCGGCCGGGATGGTGACGGCCGTGGCACCGCCCGCATGGGCCAGCGCGAACGCGGCGACCCGGTCGGCGGGCGTGTACGACCGGCCGATCCGCGGGTCGGCGGCGTCGAGCTGCTCCACGGCGATCCCGGCCGGCGCGGTGACGGTCACGGAGACCTTCCCGTCGGCGTCCGGGCCGGTGAGCAGGCCGCGCAGGCGGCGCAGCGGGGTGAACCGCCACGCCTCCTCGCGGCCGGTGGGCACGTCATGGTCGAGCGGGTTGCGCGATCGCACCGGGCGGGGCACGGCTCCGGAGGCCATCGGGGGTCGCCCGGTGGCGTCGATGACGACCATCAGCCGACCGCGCCTTCCATCTGCAGCTCGATGAGCCGGTTCAGTTCGAGGGCGTACTCCATCGGCAGCTCGCGGGCGATGGGCTCGACGAAGCCGCGCACGACCATCGCCATCGCCTCCTCCTCCGACAGGCCGCGGCTCATCAGATAGAAGAGCTGGTCCGCGCCGACCTTGGAGACGCTGGCCTCGTGGCCGATGGAGGCGTCGTCCTCGCGCACGTCGACGTAGGGGTAGGTGTCCGAGCGGCTGACGGTGTCGACGAGCAGCGCGTCGCACTTGACCGTCGACCGCGACGCCGCGGAGCCCTCGTTGATCTGCACGAGGCCGCGGTAGGAGGTGCGGCCGCCGCCGCGGGCCACCGACTTGGAGATGATCGTCGACGACGTGCGGGGCGCGGCGTGCACCATCTTGGCGCCGGCGTCCTGGTGCTGGCCGGGGCCGGCGAAGGCGATCGAGAGGACCTCGCCCTTGGCGTGCTCGCCGAGCAGCCACACGGCCGGGTACTTCATCGTCACCTTGGAGCCGATGTTGCCGTCGACCCACTCCATGGTGGCGCCCTCGTGGCAGGCGGCCCGCTTGGTGACCAGGTTGTAGACGTTGTTCGACCAGTTCTGGATGGTCGTGTACCGGCAGCGCGCGTTCTTCTTCACGATGATCTCGACGACCGCCGAGTGCAGCGAGTCCGAGGAGTAGACCGGCGCCGTGCAGCCCTCGACGTAGTGCACGTAGGCACCCTCGTCGACGATGATCAGCGTCCGCTCGAACTGGCCCATGTTCTCGGTGTTGATCCGGAAGTAGGCCTGCAGCGGGATCTCGACCTGCACGCCCGGGGGCACGTAGATGAACGACCCACCCGACCACACGGACGTGTTCAGCGCGGCGAACTTGTTGTCGCCGACCGGGATGACCGAGCCGAAGTACTCCTGGAACAGCTCCGGGTGCTCGCGCAGGCCGGAGTCGGTGTCCAGGAAGATGACGCCCTGCTCCTCGAGGTCCTCACGGATCTTGTGGTAGACGACCTCGGACTCGTACTGCGCGGCGACGCCCGAGACGAGGCGCTGCTTCTCCGCCTCCGGGATGCCGAGCTTGTCGTAGGTCGCCTTGATGTCCTCGGGCAGGTCCGCCCACTCGGCGGCCTGCTTCTCCGTCGAGCGGACAAAGTACTTGATGTTGTCGAAGTCGATGCCGGAGAGGTCCGCGCCCCAGGTCGGCATCGGCTTGCGCTCGAACAGGCGCAGGCCCTTCAGGCGCAGGTCGGTCATCCAGGACGGCTCGGACTTCTTCGCCGAGATGTTGCGGACGACCGCCTCGGACAGGCCGCGCTGGACGTCGTCGGCGTAGGCGTCGGTGTCGGCCCACCCGAACTTGTAGGAACCAAGGCCTTCGAGGGCGGTCTCGGCAGAGGTTGTCATAGGGCGGAACCCTCCGAAGACGGGGACGGTGGACAGGTCGGGGTCGCGGGTGCGGGTGCGGGGTCTCGGTCGGACGCGGGCGGCTGCGACCCGCCGGCGGTGAACCCGCCGGGACGGAACCCGCCGTCGCGAGACCCCTGGGCACGGGCCCCCTCGGCACGGGACTCCTCGGCACGGGACCCTTCTGCACGGAATACGTCCTGGTCGGACGGACCATGCGGATCCGGTCCCGGCGCCGCGCCCACGGGGATGTGCGTCGTGCAGACGCCGTCGCCGTGGGCGATCGTCGCCAGGCGCTGCACGTGGGTGTCGAGGACCCGGGCGAGCGCCGCGGTCTCGGCGTCGCACAGCGCCGGGAAGCGCTCCGCGACGAACTGGACCGGGCAGTGGTGCTGGCAGATCTGCAGGCCGGTCGGCAGCTCCGAGACGCTGGCCGTGTAGCCGGCCGCCGTCATCGCCTCGGCCAGCGCCGCCGGCCGATCCGCCGGCGGCGCCGCGACGACCGCGGAGCGCACCCGACGCTCCAGGTCGGAAGCCCGGCCCTCGGCGAACTGGCTCACGGCCGAGGGGCCGACGACCTCCGCGAGGAACCGCAGCGCACCGGCCGCGAGATCGGAGTACGCCGTCGGACCGGCGCGGTGGCCCGCCTCGGTGAGGGCGTAGCGCCTGGCCGGCCGGCCGCGGCCCCGCGGCTCGCGGGATCGGCTCTCGGTCGGGGTGATGATGCCGTCCCCGACCATGGCGTCCAGGTGCCGGCGGATGCCCGCCGGGGACACGCCGAGCTGCCGGGACAGCTCGGCCGCGGTGGCCGACCCGCCCTCCAGCAGCAGACGCACGACCCGGTCGCGGGTGCGGCCGTCGGCCGTCCCGCCCGAGGCATCGTGGTCGTTTTTCACAACGCTAGTGTGCCTTATTTACGGGACGAGGTCGAACCGAGGGCCCCCGATCAGGTCCACCCCGAGGCGATCTCCATCACAGCCGGGGTCACAGGCGCGGCGCCGGGGCCGGTCGCACTCCGGCTCCGCACAACATCTACCCACGACTGGTGGCCGGTCGGCCACCGCTGGCGGCGTGATGCCAGACTTGCGGCACCACCGGGCGGGTCGTCCCTGCGGACCCCCACCCCCGGCGGACCTCGGACGGGGAGGCGGCGGACGGATGCGGGCTCGACCACGGCGCGGCGCCATCGGGCGGACCCTGCTCGGACGGACCCTGCTCGGGCTCGGCCTGCTGCTCGCGCTCGGCGCGGTCGCGGCCTGCGGCGGCGGAGGCGAGAAGACCAACGGCCTGGAGAAGCTGCCGGCCGCCGAGGTCGGCTCCCGGACGCTCACGGCGCTGCGCTCCGTCCCCGGCGTGCACGTGGTGGGCACCGAGGAGGACCCCAGCTCCGACTCCCCCGCCCGCTACGACCTGGTGATGTCCGCCACGACAACCCGGGGCACCATCGAGGAGTACGGCCAGCGGACCCAGCTCGTCAAGATCAAGGACGATNCCTACGTCCGCCGCGGCCGCTCCTTCTACACGGCGACGGGCGACAGCGCCGCCGCGGACCTGCTCGCCGACCGGTGGGTCCGGCTCGCGCCCGCCGACGCCGCCAAGTACAGCTACTTCACGCTCGGCAAACTCAGCGACTCCCTCGGCAGTTACCTCGTGGGGCTCACCGGCGAGGTGCGGCGGGAGAAGGTCGGCGGCGCCCGGGCGGTGCGGGCCGCGGCGCCCGACGGCACGACCTTCCTCGTCGCGAACACCGGCCCCGCCTACCCCCTGCGGATCACCGTCGCGGGCAGCTCCACCAACCAGCTGACCTTCGACGACTTCGGGCCGGCCGCCGCCGTCACCCCGCCCGGCTCCGCCGTCGACCTGTCCAGCCTGGGCTGACCGCCGCCCGGGCATGGCGCCATGCCCGTTCCCCCGAATTGCGGCAAGATCGGCGGGACGGCGGCGCGGGGCGGGAGGCGACGATGGGAACACCGGCGCGGGGCAGCGTGGTGGCCGCGGTCGACCAGGGCACCACCGGGACGACCGTCTGCCTGCTCGACCGGGACGCAACGGTCGTCGGGCGCGGCTACACGGAGATCCATCCCCAATTCCCCCGGCCCGGCTGGGTCGAGCAGGATCCCGAGGAGCTGTGGCGCAGTGTCGTCGACACCGTCGCCGCGGCGCTGGCCGATGCCGGTCGCCGTCCCGCGGACCTGGCCGCGCTGGNCATCACCAACCAGCGGGAGACCACCGTGGTGTGGGAGCGGTCCTCCTCCGCCCCGGTCGGTCCGGCGATCGTCTGGCAGGACCGGCGCACGGCCGCGCGCTGCGAGCGCCTGGCCGCCGACGGGCACGCGGGCACGGTCGGCGCCCGCACCGGCCTGGTCCTCGACCCGTACTTCTCCGCCACGAAGATCGGTTGGATTCTGGACCGCGACCCGGCGCTGCGCCGGCGGGCGGGCCGCGGCGAACTCGCCTTCGGCACCGTCGACTCCTGGCTGGTGTGGAAGCTCACCGCCGGCGCCGTCCACGTCACCGACGTCACGAACGCGTCCCGGACGCTGCTGCTCGACCTCGCCGCCGCGGCCTGGGCTCCCGACATGCTGGACCTGTTCGACGTGCCCGCCGAGCTGCTGCCCGACGTGGTGCCGAGCTCCCGGGTCTACGCCGAGACCGACCCGGACGCCTTCCTCGGCGTGCGGATCCCGGTGGCCGCCGCCGTCGGTGACCAGCAGGCCGCCCTGTTCGCCCAGGGCTGCGTCGAGGCGGGGCAGGCCAAGAACACCTACGGCACCGGCTCGTTCGTCCTGGTCAACACCGGGACGGCGGTGCCGCCGCCGCAGTCGTCGCTGCTGCGAACCATCGCCTACCAGCTCGACGGCGAGCCCGTGCGCTACGCCCTGGAGGGCGCGATCCTGTCCACCGGCGCGGCCGTCGGCTGGCTGCGCGACTCCCTCGGGATCATCCGCGATGCCGCCGAGACTGCGCAGCTCGCCGCGTCGCTGTCCGGCAACGACGGCGTCTACTTCGTCCCGGCGCTGACCGGCCTCGGTGCGCCGCACTGGGATCCGCGCGCCCGCGGCACCCTGCTCGGGATCACCCGCGGCACCGGCCGGGCGCACCTGGCCCGCGCGGTGCTGGAGGGGATCGCCTACCGGACCCGTGACGTCGTCGAGGCGATGGCCGCCGCCGGCTTCGCCGTGCGGGAGCTGCGCGCGGACGGCGGGGCCGCGCGCAACCCGTGGCTGATGCAGTTCCAGGCCGACATGCTCGGCGTCGACGTCGACGTGCCCGACAACATCGAGTCCACGGCGCTCGGCTCCGCGTACCTGGCGGGCCTGGCGACCGGCTTCTTCACCGACCCCGCCGCGCTGGCCGCGCACCGGCGCAGCGAGCGGCGCTACCACCCGGCGATGCCGGCCGACCGGCGCGACCGCGCCTACCGCCGGTGGCGCTCCGCCGTCGACCGCGCCCGGGACTGGGCCGACGACCTCGACGACCTCGACGACCGCGACGACCCCGCCGCCCCCGCCGCACCTCGCTGACCTGCTTCGGCAGTCACCGAGACGGGCGCGGACCGGCCGCCGCGCGGCCACTTTCGCCGCCGGGTGCGATCATGACAAGGGGCGCAAGTCGGTCACCGAGCGCTACTTTCCGGGCGACGCAGCCCCGAGATCTGCTGCACCCCGCATTCGCGGGACCACGCCGGGGCCACATTCCCTCGCGTCTTCTTGGTCGAACCGGCTGCCAGGCGCACCGATGCCTGACAGGCTGTCACTGGGGGCGGTTGGCGTCTCCTGTCGACCTGACCCGGACGGAGACCGTGACCGAGGCGGACTACGCCCTGGAGCTCGGGCGCCGGCTTCGCGCGGCGCGCAACCGGCGTGGCATGTCGCTGCTGGATGTCCAGGAGCGCACCCACGGCCGGTGGACCGCGGGCACGCTGGGGGCCTACGAACGAGGCTCCCGCACCCTGCGGGTGCACCGGCTGGTCGAGCTCGCCGAGTTGTACGACGTTCCCGCGACCCTGCTGGTCCCGCCGGCAGCCGACCGCCGTGACGTCGACCACCTTCCCCCGCTCGTCATCGATCTGCGCCGGCTGCGCAAGCTGCCGCCGACCCGGACCGGTCCGCTGCGGCGCTGGATCGCGATCGTGCAGGTCCTGCGCTCGGACAGCTCCCGCGACATCCTGCGGCTGCGCCGCTCCGACCTGCAGTCGCTGTCACGCCTGTACAGCACGACGCCGTCGATGCTCTACGAGCGGCTCGGCGCCTGGGGCGCGTTGGTGGAGCCGGGCGAGCCGGTGGCGGTCGGCGCGCGGCGCCGCGTCCTGCCCATCCGGCCGCCGCAACAACGACGTTGAGGGTGCCCGGCGGGCGGGTCGGCTCCGAGGTGGCGGGTACCGGCCCCCCTGGCCCCCGGTCGGATCCGTAGGATCGCCAGGTGGCCGAGATCCTGGCAGTCAGCGTCACTGGCCTCGTGAAGACCTACTCCGCGCGGTCCGTTCCCTCCCGGTCCGCCACCGCGCGCGGTGAGGGCTCCCGGGGCAACGGTCGACGTGGCCGCCGCGCCTCCGCCGCGCCGGCGCTGCGGCCCGCGCCGTTCACCGAGGTCTCGACGATGCCCGCCACGCTCGCGGCGCCGGCGGGGCGGGCCGCCTCCTCCGACGGCCGGATCCGCGCGGTCGACGAGCTGTCGCTGAGCGTCCCGGTCGGCTCGGTGACGGCGCTGCTGGGTCCCAACGGCGCCGGCAAGACGACGACCGTGGAGATCTGCGAGGGCTTCCGCCGGGCCGACGCGGGCGAGGTCCGCATCCTGGGCCGCGACCCGATCGCCGACGCGGTCGCCCTGCGTCCCCGCGTCGGCGTGATGCTCCAGGCCGGCGGGATGTACCCGGGCGCCCGGGCCGGGGAGATGCTGCGGCTGGTCGCCGCGCACCACCGCCACCCGCTCGATCCCGCGGCCCTGCTGGACCGGCTCGGCCTGACCGACTCCGCCGCCACCCCGTTCCGCCGGCTGTCCGGCGGCCAGCAGCAGCGGCTGTCGCTGGCGATGGCCGTGGTCGGCCGCCCCGAGCTGGTCTTCCTCGACGAGCCGACGGCCGGGCTGGACGTCGCGGGCCGGCGCACCACCTGGGAGCTCGTCGAGGAGCTGCGCACGGCCGGCGTCACCGTCGTGCTCACCACCCACGCGATGGACGAGGCCGAGCGCCTCGCCGACCAGGTGATCATCATCAACCGCGGCCGGGTCGTGGCCGTCGGCTCGCCCGCCGAACTCACCCGTGGCGGCGCCGAGGGCCAGCTGCGCTTTCGCGCCCCGACCGGCCTGGAGCTCGGCAAGCTGCTGCTGGCGCTGCCGGACGGCACCACCGCCCACGAGGGGCCGGTCGGGCACTACCTGGTCCAGGGCACGGTCGACCCGCAGCTGCTCGCCGCGGTGACCGCCTGGTGCGCCGGCAACGGCGTGCTCGCGGAGGATCTCCGGGTGGAGCAACGAACGCTGGAGGACGTCTTCGTGGAGCTGACCGGTTCGGAGCTGGGCTCGTGACCGCCGCCGACGCCTTCGGCGCGCCCGGCGGCCCGGGTCCCCTTCCGCCGACTGCCGGCCGTGACGGCTCCGGCACGGGGTCCCGTCTGCTCGACCTGCGCCCGGCGCCGGCGGCGGCCACCCGCGCCCGGATGTTCGCCGCGCAGACCCGGCTCGAATTGATCCTCACCCTGCGTCGCGGCGAGTCCGTGCTGTTGACCATGATCATCCCGGTCGGCCTGCTCGCCTTCTTCACCGCCGTGGACGTGCTGCCGAGCGGTACCGAGAAGTCGGTGGACTTCCTCGTCCCCGGGGTGCTGGCGCTTGCGGTGATGTCGACCGCGTTCACCGGCCAGGCGATCGCCACCGGCTTCGAACGCTCCTACGGGGTGCTCAAACGCCTCGGCGCGACGCCCCTGCCGCGCTCGATCCTGCTCGCCGGCAAGACCGCGGCAGTGCTCGCCGTCGAGGTCATCCAGCTCGTCCTGCTGCTCGCCGTCGGCTTCGCGCTCGGCTGGGATCCCAGCGGCGGGGCCGGCGCCGTGCCGTCCGTGCTGGCGCTGCTCGTGCTCGGCACGGCCGCATTCTCCGGGCTCGGCCTGCTCATGGCCGGCACCCTGCGCGCCGAGGCGACGCTCGCCGCCGCCAACGGCGTCTACCTGCTGTTGCTGCTGATCGGCGGGGTGGTCTTCCCGCTGTCGGAACTGCCCGGCTGGCTGCGGGCGATCGCCGAGGTGCTGCCCACCGCCGCGCTGTCCGACGGGCTGCGCGACGTCCTCGCCGACGGCTCCGGCCCGGGGGTCCGCAACCTGGTCGTGCTCGCGGTGTGGGCCGTGGTGACCCTGGGCCTGGCCGCCCGCACGTTCCGCTGGGAGTAACCGGCCGCCGCGCATGACCCGACCGGGCGGCGCCGCGTCCGGCCGGGCAGGCGTGGGCGCACCGGGCGTTACTATGGCACCCGTGCCAGCTTCTACAACGCGTCGGAGATTGCCGCTCGTCAGCCGGCGCGCGTTCCAGGTCGTCACCGCGCTCAACGTCTTCGCNCTGTCCCTGATCGTGGTCAGCGGCGGAGTCGTCCGGCTCAGCGGCTCCGGCCTGGGCTGCCCGACGTGGCCGCAGTGTGGCGACGGCTCGTTCACGCCGCACTCCGAGTACGCCCTGCACGGCGCGATCGAGTTCGGCAACCGGGTCGTCGGGCTGGTCGTCGGGCTCGTGGTGCTCATCACCCCGATCATGGCGCTGCGCCTGCGCGAGGGCCGCCGCCGGGACCTGACCCTGCTGTCGTTCGGCCTGTGGCTGGGCTACCTCGGCCAGGCGGTGCTGGGCGGCATCACGGTCCTGACGAAGCTCAACCCGGTGACCGTCGCCGCCCACTTCCTGCTGTCCATGGTGCTGCTGTGGAACGCGGTCGTCCTCGACCGGCGGGCCCGCCAGGGCGCGGGTGCGGTGACCCCGGCGGTCGCCCCCGCGCTGCTGTGGCTGGCCCGGCTGCTCGTCGTCGTCTCGGCCGGCGTGCTCGTCCTCGGCACGGTGGTGACCGGGACCGGCCCGCACAGCGGTGACAGCGAGCACCCCGCCCGGTTCGGCTTCGACATCGTCAACGTCTCCCAGCTGCACGCCGACGGCGCGATGCTGCTGACCGGCCTGGTCGCGGCGATGGCGTTCGCGGTGCGGGTCACCGCCGCCCCCGCGGCCGCCCGGCGCGACTCGCTCGCCCTGGTCGCCGTGGTCGTCGCGCAGGCCGGCATCGGCTTCGCCCAGTACTTCCTCGGCGTCCCGTCCGGNCTCGTCGCCCTGCACATGACCGGCGCCACCGTCATGTGGGTCGTCGCGCTGCGCCTGTGGCTCGCCATGGTCACCCGCCCGGCCCTGGCCAGCCCCCGGGCGTCTACCGTCAGTCCGCCGGTCGACGCCCCCGCGACCACCGTCCTCGCCACCCATGCTCCCGCGACCGACGTCACGCCGACCGAAGCCTCCGCGACCACCGTCCTCGCCACCCACGCTCCCGCGACCGACGTCTCGGCGACCGACGGAGATCTTCCCCTGACCGTTGGTGCGCCACGCTCCTGACGGTGGTCCGAGCTCCCGTCGCAGCGGACCATTGCTGATCTGCCTCTGGGGAGACCGCGATCTGCCCAGGGTTACCAGCTGGCCTCGCGCCACCGCCGCCCACTCGGCGCCCGTCGACCCGGCCCACGTCACACCCGTTCTGTGGTCGCTCGCGCACACAGACATGCCGAGGGTCCGGCACGCTTTTCGGCCAGAAAACCGTGCCCAGGCCTCGGCACGATCTGACCGCGATCTGACCGCGATCTGACCGCGATGTGGCCGGAAGGCGGGCGGGCGAGCGACGGCTCGTCCACTGTCTGCGGCAGGAATACGGGTCGGACGGGCGTGGGTTGGCTCGGACATGACCACTACGCCCTTCGACCCGNGGGCGCTGCTCGCGGCGAGTCGACTCGGTGTCCTAGCCACGATCAAGGCGGACGGTCGGCCCCAGCTCTCGCCCGTCCAGCCCTTCTTCGACCGGGAGACCGGGGTCCTGCACGTGTCGATGACCGAAGGCCGGGCCAAGACGGCGAACCTGCGGCGGGACCCGCGCGCCACCCTGGAGGTCACCAGCCCGGACGGCCGGGCCTGGGCCACCGCCGAGGGCACGGCGACGCTCGTCGGGCCGGGGACCGACCCTCACGGGCCCGAGGTCGAGGCGCTGGTGCACTACTACCGCAGCGCCGCCGGGGAGCACCCGGACTGGGACGAGTACCGGTCGGTGATGGTGGCCGACCGCCGGGTGCTCATGCGCATGACGGTCGACCACGTGTANGGCGAGAAGCTGGGCTGAGTGCCCCGGACCGACCCGGACTGTGCCGCGGGGCTGCTCAGACGACGGCGGTCACCGCGATCGCGACGAACAGCAGCGTCAGGTAGGTGATCGACATGTGGAACAGGCGCATCGGGCGGGGGTCGTCGCCGCGGCGGGTCCGGCGGTCGATGCGGTGCGCCTCAGCGAGGAACCAGGCGCCGACGACCACCGCGGACACCAGGTACACCGGGCCGGTGTGGGCCACCGGGACCAGCGCGAGCGAGGCGGCCACCATCGCGTAGGAGTAGCCGACGATGCGCCGGGTCACCACCTCGACGGGGGCGACGACGGGCAGCATCGGGATGCCGGCGGCGGCGTAGTCGTCGCGGAACTTCATCGCCAGCGCCCAGAAGTGCGGCGGGGTCCAGAAGAACACCACGGCGAACAGCAGCACCGCGGACCAGCCCACGGTGCCGGTGACCGCGGACCACCCGATGAGGACGGGGAAGCAGCCGGCGGCGCCGCCGATGACGATGTTCGACGGGGTGCGGCGCTTGAGCCCGAGGGTGTAGACGAAGACGTAGAAGGCGATCGCGCCGTCCGCCAGCAGCGCCGACGGCCAGTTCACCAGCAGGCCGAACATCAGCGTCGAGACGATGCCGATGACGATGCCGAAGGTCAGGGCCTCGGTCGGGGTGACGGTGGCACGGACCAGCGGGCGGCGCTTGGTGCGGCCCATGACCTGGTCGATGTCCCGGTCGACGTAGCAGTTGATCGTGTTGGCGCTGCCGGCCGCCAGGGTGCCGGCGACGAGGGTGACGGCGATCAGCCAGAGCGAGGGCATCCCGCGGTCCGCGAGCATCATCACCGGCACGGTGGTGATGAGCAGCAGCTCGACCACGCGCAGCTTCATGAGGGCGACGTAGGCGCGGATCTTCGCGTTCACCGCGGCGAGCCCACCCGCGGCGGGGGGCACCGCGGCTGCGGGCTCCCCGTGGGCGGCCACCGTGCCGTTCGACACCGCCAGGGCGGAACCGTAGCCGTGGGTCGCCGTGGGGGACGCGGTTCCGTTCGAGCCGGAGGTGCCGTTCGAGCCGGACGTGCCGTTCGAGCCGGACCCGACGCGGGGCCTGGCGGCCGAACCGTGGGGGATCACCGTCACGTTCGACAGGACGGCACCGGCCGGGGAGACCGCTGCACGCGAGACCGCCGTGCCGCTGGACGCGCTGACCCCGTTCGATGCGCTGACCCCGTTCGAGACCGCGACACCGTTCGAGACCGCGACACCGTTCGACGCGCTGATCCCGTTCGAGACCGCCACTCCGTTCGAAACCTCAAGGCCGGTGGGGAGGCCGACCCGGGTGGGCTTCGCGACGCCGTTCGAGTGACCGGCCCCAGCGGTGATCGTGCCACCGGTGGGCGTCGCGGTCGCGGGGGACGGCGTGGCTGCTCCGGTCGGCGCGGACCCGATCGTTGCGGACCCGATCGTTGCGGACCCGATCGGCGCGGACCCGATCGGCGCGGGCTCGGTCGCCGGGTGAGAAGCGTCCGCACGGTCGGGGGCGCTGCGGGCCGGGCCGTCGGGGGCACCCTGGGCCGGGACATGGTCCAGGGTCGGTGGCAGCGTGGTTGCGGCGATCACCGACGGAGAGGTGCCCGACCGCACCGGTCCGCGTGTGGTGACGTGCCGGCGACGAAGGGCGGCCTCGGTAGACAGAGCGACCTCGCGATCGGCGGGATCGGCGGACGACCCGCACTGTACGGAGCCCCGGGGACGGAGCGGACGGTGTTCTACGACGTGTCGGAGTCTAGCCGCCGGATTGGGGCACACGCGCGGCGGCCGCGCCCGGACCGGGCAACGGGCCGTGCGGTCTGGATCACGTCGCCGGCCGCGCCCGGCCGTCCGGACCGCCGGACACCGGCCGCCACCGCCGCGGCGAGACCCGGCGTGGTGTGTCTCACGGGCCCCGTCGCGCCAGTTCGCGCCGGGTGTTCTTCCAACCGCTACCCGCGCGTCACGGAGTCGAACAGATGGGGATCACACTGGAACGAGACTGGGATGGAGCCGGCGCGACGGGGTAGTGCCCACAGGGGAGCAGGCTGGCGTCGGGCCGGAACTGCCGGCGTCGGCGGCGCCGCCCGACTGCGCCGGTGGGCGGCGCACCGGATCCGCCTCCCGGCGGCGGNCATCACCGGCACCGAGAACGACTTGCAGTCTGAGAACGGCTTGACCCTACGTACGGCTGGACCTTCGAACGGCTCGACCTTGCGAACGGCTCGACCAGTTGTGGACGTTCACCGCCCGCGGAGAGGAACCAAAGCCCGATGAGCAACCCCCTGTCCGAGCTCTCGGCCGCCGGAGTGGCGGTCTGGTTGGACGACATCAGCCGGGACCGGCTGCGCACCGGCAACCTCGCCGATCTCGTCGCCAACCGCAGCGTCGTCGGTGTCACCAGCAATCCGACGATCTTCCAGAAGGCGATTGCGTCCAGCGACCTGTACAACGAGCAGCTGCGCGACCTGAAGGTCCGCGGTGTCGACGTCGGCGAGGCGGTGCGCGCNATCACCGCGGCGGACGTCCGCGAAGCCTGTGACGTGCTGCGCGGCGTCTACGACGCCTCCGGCGGGGTGGACGGGCGGGTGTCCCTCGAGGTCGACCCCCGCCTGGCCCATGAGGCCGAGCGCACCGTCGCCGAGGCCCGGGCGCTGTGGTGGCTGGTGGACCGCCCCAACCTGTTCATCAAGATTCCGGCCACCCAGGACGGGCTGCCGGCGATCACCGAGACCCTGGCCCAGGGCATCAGCGTGAACGTCACCCTGATCTTCGGCCTGGACCGCTACGACGCCGTGATCGACGCGTTCATGTCCGGCNTCGAGCAGGCGATCGAGGCCGGCCGGGACGTCAGCGACCTGGCCTCGGTCGCGTCGTTCTTCGTCAGCCGGGTCGACTCCGAGGTCGACGCGCGACTGGACAAGATCGGCACGCCGGAGGCGAAGGCGCTGCACGCGAAGACGGCGATCGCGAATGCCCGACTGGCCTACGAACGGTACGAGAAGGCGTTCGCCACCCCTCGGTGGAAGGCGCTGGCCGCGAAGGGCGCGAAGCCGCAGCGTCCGCTGTGGGCNTCGACCTCGACGAAGGACCCGTCCCTGCCGGACACGATCTACGTCTCCGAGCTGATCGCGCCCGGCACCGTCAACACCATGCCCGAGGCGACCCTGCAGGCGTTCGCCGACCATGGCCAGGNCAAGGGCGAGACCATCCGCCCGCACTACGACGACGCCCGCCAGGTGTTCGCCGCGCTGGCCGCCGTCGGCGTGGACATCGACGACGTGATCGAGACCCTGGAGACCCAGGGAGTACAGAAGTTCGAGGACTCGTGGAACCAGCTGCTCGGCACCATCGCGCAGCAGCTCGGCAGGTCCGGTACGGACGGCTAGCAGGCACGTCCCGCGTCGTGAGCATGACCCTGATCGGCCGGATGACCGGGCCGGTCCGCGGCCGTGGTGATCGTCTCAGCGTCCGTCATGGACAGGCGATGGTCGCAGGTGAAACAACCTCGGTAGACCGAAGCNAGAACGAAGGGGGAACGGGTGGCGCCCACGGTGAGATCCAACCCGCTGCGGGATCCACGTGACCGCAGACTGCCCCGGCTGCCGGACGCGAGCGCCCTCGTGGTGTTCGGGGCGACCGGCGACCTGGCCCGCAAGAAGCTGATTCCCGCCGTCTACGACCTGTTCAGCCGCGGGCTGCTGCCGCCCGGCTTCGTGCTGCTCGGTTTCGCGCGCAGGGACTGGTCGGACGGCGATTTCGTCGATTTCGCCCGTGAGTCCGCCGAGAAGGGCGCGCGTACCCCGTTCCGGGACGAGGTCTGGGACCGGCTGGCCGGCTCCATCCGCTTCCTGCAGGGTTCCTTCGACGACGACGCCGCCTTCGACCGGCTCGCCTCGACGCTGGAGGACCTGGAGCGCTCGCACGGCATCGGGGGCAATGCCGCGTTCTACCTGTCCATCCCGCCCTCGGCGTTCCCGGTCGTGCTCAAGCAGATGCAGCGCACGAACCTGTCCTCGGCGCAGGACTCGGGTGGCTGGCGCCGGGTCGTCATNGAGAAGCCGTTCGGGCACGATCTGGCCTCGGCCCGCGAGCTCAACGCCCTGGTCGACGACGTGTTCACCCCGTCGGGGGTGTACCGGATCGACCACTACCTGGGCAAGGAGACGGTGCAGAACCTGTTCGCGCTGCGGTTCGCGAACAACCTGTACGAGCCGGTCTGGAACTCGCAGTTCGTCGACTCGGTGCAGATCACCATGGCCGAGGACGTCGGCATCGGCACCCGTGCCGGCTTCTACGACGAGACCGGCGCCGCCCGCGACGTGCTCCAGAACCACCTGCTCCAGCTGCTCGCCCTCACCGCGATGGAGGAGCCGGTCAGCTTCNGCCCGGAGACGATCCGCACCGAGAAGCTCAAGGTGCTGCGCGCCGTCTCNCTGCCCGGCGACCTCGCCCGCTACGCCGTGCGCGGCCAGTACGAGCAGGGCTGGCTCGCCGGGGAACGGGTGCCCGGCTATCTCGACGAGAAGGACATCCCACCGGATTCCCGGACGGAGACGTTCGCCGCGGTGCGCCTGGGCATCGAGACCCGCCGCTGGGCCGGGGTGCCGTTCTACCTGCGGACCGGCAAGCGGCTGCCGCGGCGCGTCACCGAGATCGCGATCGTGTTCAAGAAGGCGCCGCACCTGCCGTTCGACCAGACCGACACCGCCGAGCTCGGCAACAACCAGCTCGTCATCCGGGTGCAGCCCGACGAGGGCGTCACCCTGAAGTTCGGGTCCAAGGTGCCCGGCTCGGCGATGGAGGTCCGCGACGTCGCGATGGACTTCCTGTTCGGCGAGGCGTTCACCGAGGCGCTGCCCGAGGCCTACGAGCGGCTCATCCTCGACGTGCTGCTCGGCGACGCGACGCTGTTTCCGAACAACGCCGAGGTCGAGGAGTCCTGGCGGATCGTCGACCCGCTGGAGGAGTACTGGGCGAGCACGACCCCGCACCGCTACCGCGCGGGCAGCTGGGGGCCGGCGGCGGCCGACGAGATGCTCGCCGCGGACGACCGCCGGTGGCGGCGGCCATGAGCGCGCCCACCCACCGGCTGCGCCCAGCCGGCCACCACGGCGTGCACCCTGCCGGCGACCGAGGCTCCCTGCCGCCCGCCGGCCCACTCCCGCGGACGGACAGGAGCCCCTCGTGACCACACTGTGGGACACCACCGGTTCTGAGGTGGTCAAGGCCCTTTCCGCCGAGCGGCGGGCGGCCGGGGCGCTGGCCTTCGGGCTGGCGCTCACCCTCGTCGTCGTCGTCGACGAGAAGCACGTCAGCGAGGCCGAGGGCGCGGCGACGCTCGCGGCCTCCGCCCACCCGTGCCGGCTGCTCATCGTGGTGCGCCGCCAGATCGAGTCGCCGCATCCGCGGCTGGACGCCGAGGTCTCGATCGGCGGCCGGCTCGGGCCGGGTGAGGCCGTCGTCATGCGGATGTCGGGACGCCTGGCGCTGCACGCCGAGTCGGTCGTGCTGCCGCTGCTCGCCCCGGACGCCCCGGTGGTCACCTGGTGGCACGACGAGCCGCCGACCCGGATCGCCTACGATCCGCTCGGCGTCTTCGCCGACCGCCGCGTCACCGACGTCACCGCCGCCCCCGACCCGCTGGCCGCGCTGTCGCAGCGGGCGAAGGACTTCGCCCCCGGCGACACGGACCTGTCGTGGACCCGCCTGACGCCGTGGCGGACCCTGCTCGCCGCGGCGTTCGACACCGTCAGCGACCGGCCCGACTCGGCGGTGATCACCTCCGGTCGGGCCAATCCCAGCGCCCAGCTCTTCGCCGGCTGGCTGCAGAACAAGCTCGACATCCCCGTGTCCGTCGAGGAGGTCGGGACCCGTCCCGACATCACGAAGGTCACCGTGTCCTTCGGCGGCTCCGAGCTCGCGATCTTCCGGACCGACTCCCGGACGGCGACGATCTCCCGGTCCGGTTACCCGGACCGGGTCCTCCCGCTGCCGGGCCGCGGCGTCGGCGAACTGCTCGCCGAGGAGCTGCGCCGGCTCGACGACGACGAGGTCTTCGGCGAGGCGCTGGGCACCTGGAGCGGCCTGGCGCACCTCGCCGACCGCTCGCCGCACCGCGAGCACATCTGGCACGACCCGATGGACAGGTCCGAGACGGCCACCAGCACCGCTGCGCCGACCGGCGGCGCCGCCCAGGCCGCGGCGGCCACCGCCGCCGGAAGCACGGCCGCCGGAAGCACGGCCGCCGGAAGCACCCCCGCCGGAAGCACCGCTCCCGGCGGCCCGTCGAGCTCGGCCGTCCGGGCGAAGCGCCCGAAGCCCGGCCCGGCCACCAGCTCGACTTCCGGATCCGAAACCGCCGGGTCCACGGCGGCGGCGGAGCGGCCGAAGGCGGGCGGCGCATGACAGCCGAGCCGCAGCTCGTCCCGCACCGCGACGCCGGCCTCCTCGCCCGCGCCACCGCCGCCCGGTTGATCACCCGGCTGATCGACGGACAGGCGGCCCGCGGCGAGGCGTCGGTGGTGCTCACCGGCGGCGGCATCGGCATCGCGCTGCTGCGCGCGGTCCGGACGAGCCCCGCGGTCGACGCGGTCGACTGGTCCAGGGTCGACGTCTGGTGGGGCGACGAGCGGTTCGTCCCCGCGGACTCGCCCGACCGCAACGACCGGCAGGCCCGCGAGGCGCTGCTCGACCACATCCCGGTCGACCCGAAGCGGGTGTTCCCGATGGGCCATCGTGCGGCCCAGACGGCCGGTGGGGATGTCGAGGGCGCCACTGCGGCGTCCGGCTACGCCGACCCGGAGTCGGCGGCGGCGGAGTACGCGGCCCTGCTCGCCGGTCGCGCCGCGCCCGGCGCCGCGGTCCCCGCGTTCGACGTCGTGCTGCTCGGTCTCGGCCCGGAGGGGCACGTCGCGTCGCTGTTCCCGAACTCGCCGGGGGTCGTGGCCACGGAGCCGGTGGTGGCCGTGCACGACTGCCCGAAGCCGCCGCCGGAACGCATCTCGCTGACGTTGCCAACGATCCAGTCCGCCCGCGAGGTGTGGGTGATCGTCGCGGGCGAGGAGAAGGCCGCGGCGGTGGCCGCGTCGTTCTCCGGAGCCGGGCCGATCGACGTCCCGGCGACCGGAGCCGTCGGCCGCGAGCGCACCCTCTGGCTGGTCGACCAGGCGGCCGCCTCCCGCCTGCCAGCGCCCCAGCGCTGACACCCGCCGCCTGACTCCGCCACCCCAGTGACACTCGCCACCCCAACCCGCCACCCAGCCACGCACGGCGCACCGAGCGACGGCTGGGTCGGCGGGTCGGTGGGTCGGTGGGTGGTGAGGTCGGTCGTCGGTCGGGGGGGCCGGATTCGCCGGGCCCGCCGACTTCGGGCCCGGCGTCTTCGGGCCCGCTGCCCCGGGCCGCCGCCTGCACTCAGGCGAGGATCCGCGTCTTGCCGCGTTCGAACTCGGCGTCGCTGATGATTCCCTGATCACGCAGGTCCGCGAGCTTGACCAGCTCGTCGGCGCTGCTCGTCGGGGCCGCGGCCCGCTCGAGGTACGCCCGCCACATCCGCTCGTCCCGATCCGCCGCGGCGCGGCTGCGCTCGTGCATGCTGCCGCCGCGGGCGATGAGGTAGGCGATCACACCGAGCCAGGGCAGCACGACGATCGCGGCGGTCCAGGCGGCCTTCGCCCAGCCGGACAGGTCCGGGCTGCGGAAGACGTCGGTGATCACGGCGAACAGCAGGAACAGCCACAGCACGAAGGCGAAGAACCAGACCATGTAGAGAAACACGCTCAGCAACGGGAAGTCGGGATCCACCGCGGCACCTCCAGTCAGTACCGCGCCCCGGAGACGGGGCACGGTCGCCGGTCCGCGCGGGGCCTGCGGGCCGAGACCCGGGTCATACCCGCCCGCAGCCGCCCGGCCGTCGCTCCCGGTCACCTGTCGCGGGTGGAAATCCGCGTCCTCGCGTCATCCGGACACGCGACGCAGGACCGCATGCCCGCCGGAGGTCAGCGGGGACGCCGGATAGTGGTAGTCGAGAGTGGCGTCGGTGCCCAGCGCGAGCACCTCGGCCTCGAGCGCGAAACACTCCCCGACGCCCGCGGTGAGTCGTTCGGTGAAGTGAGCTCCGGCACTGTCGACGGCCAGTAGTCGCAGGTCGGCGGTGCAGCCGTCGCGGGTGTTCCAGGCCCGGCCGAGGGTCTCGCCCACTCGGCCGCCGGCGAGGGTGATCTCGACCGGATACGAGACCGTGCCCTGGCTGACGGTGCCCCGCCATCGTCCGATCATGCCCGCGGGCAGATCACTGCCGCCGGCACCGCCACCACCGGCGGGCAGGAGCAGGCGTCCGACCGCCGCCGCCACGACCAGCACCAGCAGCAGGGCGGCGAGCACCAGGCCGGTCAGCCGCCGGCTCCGGCGCACTCCGCTCGGCGCCGACCGCAGGACCCCGCCCCCCGCCAGGTCCCACCCCGCCGGCACGCCGCCCGCGGGACGCCGTCCCGACCCACCACCGGCGACCACCCGACGCCGTCCCGACCCGCCGTCGAGAGGGAGTCGCGGTGACGCCACCAGGGACACCGGCGTCGCAGCTCCACCCCCGGCGGTGGGCGGGCCGTCCTGCGTCGCACCGCTGCGGGCCACTGGAACGGATCCCGCCGCACCGCCCGCACCTCGACGGCGCGGGCCGGCCTCCGGGTGCGCCCGCGCGGAGGCGGACAGCGCCCGGGTGAGCAGGGCGTGCGCGCCGTCCGGGCGCAGCCGGCTCGCCGGGCTCTTGGCCAGCAGCCCCGAGATCGCGGGGGCCAGCGGCCCGGCGCGGGTGAAATCGGGCGGGTTGGCGTGCAGCACCGCGCCGACGGTCAGNGGCACGCTCTCCCGCTGGAACGGGGAGACGCCCTCGACCGCGAGGTACAGGGTGGCGCCGAGCGCGAACAGGTCGCCGGCCAGGGTCGCGGCGCCGCCGAGCAGCCGCTCGGGCGCCAGGTAGGCGGGGGTGCCGCCGCTGCCGAGTCCGCCGATGAGCGTCGGGTCGGAGACGTGCGTGGCGATGCCGAAGTCGGTGAGCAGCACCCGGCCGTCCTGCGTCAACAGGATGTTGGACGGCTTGACGTCACGGTGCAGCACGCCGAGCCGCTTGCCGGCGACGAGGGCGTCGAGGACGCCGAGTCCNACCTGGGCGGCCCGCTCCACCGGCAGCGGTCCCCGCCCTGCGACGGTGGCGGCGAGGGTGGCGGCGGGCACGTAGTCCATCACGATCCACGGCAGGCCGTCCTGCTCGACGGCGTCGTGGACGGTCACGACGTGCGGGTTGCCCCGCAGCCGGGCGGCGTTGCGCGCCTCCCGCATCGCCGTCTCGACCTGNCCGGCCCGCTCGGCGTCGTCGAGGTCGNCCGGAAACCGGATCTCCTTGACCGCGACGTCGACCTGCAGCACCTCGTCGTACGCCCGCCAGACGGTGCCCATCCCACCGGCGCCCAGCCATTCGGCCAGTCGGTAACGCCCCGCGACGAGCCGCCCGGCGCCGACATCATTCGTGGTCACGGCGCACCATCCTCGGCGGCGGGCCTGACGGAGCCGGCCGGGAGCGTCCCGCGCACCCGCAACGGGCACCGATCGGAAGCGGCCCGCCTGCCCGGCCCCGGACGGCCGCGGGCGCGGCACGGACCGGAGGCCGGGCGGGCGTCAGGCCTCGAATCAGCCTAGGGGGCACCCCGCAGCTTCGCGAGTGCTTCCGCGAGGATCGCCTCGCCGTCCTTCTCGTTACGCCGTTCCCGGACGTAGGCGAGATGGGTCTTGTACGGCTCGGTCCGCGGCGGGGCCGGGGTGTTGTCCCGGTCCCGCCCCGCCGGAAAGCCACAGCTCGGACAGTCCCACGTGTCGGGAATGGCCGCGTCCGCGGCGAACGACGGTCTCGTCTCGTGCGCGTTGGCGCACCAGAAGGAGATGCGCTGGCGGGGCGCGGTCTCACCGCGCTCCGCCTCTCCCATCGGTCCTGCCCCGACCCGGCTCCCCCGGATGGCGTTGCCACCTGCCACGGCCCGCGTGCTCCTTCGTCTCGTCCCATGGGTGGTAGCCCGGAACCCGCTGCGGCGGCCCCGCGGTGTGCCCCACCGCGGAATCCGACAGCCGGTTCCGCAAGCATGACGTTCCCGGCCACTCCCCCGGGTTGTCCCTCCGGGTACGTCCTGGGGGGAGTGTAGGCCGCCACGGCCCAACGTGGATGCACCGACCACCCCAACTCGGCCATGCGCAGCCGGGACGATCATGGACGGGTCGGGCGTCATCCGGATCCGAGCGACACGGCGGACGGATCGGCCGTGCCGACGGACGGGACGATCGCGAACGTCGTGACCCCCGCGCTGTGGAACTCGGGGGCGTGCACGACCGCCAGCGGGATCACCGCGGCGCTGCCGACGACCGTCTGCTCCAGCGCGCCCCACGAGGCCGCCGCGGTGGTCTCCGAGGTGGCCCGCAGGGCGGCGTCGAGCTGGCGGGAGGCGTTCGGATCGCGGTAGCCGCCGTCGGCGGGCCGCGGTCCGAGCCAGTCCTCGTCCAGCAGCGGCTGGAAGACCGTGCGCCCGGCGTCACCGAACCACGCCGGGGTGATCGTGGACAGCGCCAGGTCCCAGAACTGGCCGGTCGGCTGGTTCGCCGCGGCGGCGAACCGCGCACCCGTGCGGATCCGCACGTCGAGGCGGACGCCGGCGCGGGCGAACGCGGTGCGCAGCGCCTCGGCGACCGCCGCGTCGGTGGCGCTGTCCGTGGTGAGCAGCGACAGCGCCGTGACGGGGCCGCCGGGAGTCTGGCTGAGCGCCTCCCGGCAGCGGGCCGGGTCGCCGAGGCCGGCGGGGCTCGGGAAGGGGTCGGCGTCGTGGTAGCCGGTCATCGGCTCCTGCAGCAGGCCGCCCGTGGTCGAGGCGAACTCGGGGCCGCCGAGGGCCGCGGCCAGGCTCACCCGGTCCACGCAGTACGGCAGCGCCTGGCGGATGACCGGTTCGCGCAGCGCGGCCGCGGACGGCCCGTCGAGGCCCACCGTGAGCGCCAGGGTGGACCCCACCGGGTCGACGACGAGGCGCGGATCCTTGGCCTTCGCCAGCTCCGCGGCCCGGCCGGCCGGGAGTTCACCGTCGAGCGCCATGTCCGCGTCGCCGCGTTCGAGCTGCTGCTGCATCTGTTCGGGGGTCAGCCCGTCGGTGATCGTGATGTGGTCGGGCAGCGCCCGGCGGATGCCGTCCGAGGAGGCGCTCCACGACGGGTTGCGGGCCAGCCGGTAGCCCGGCGTGGCATCGTCGTCCGGGGCGATGGTGAACCGGTAGGGCCCGTCGGAGACCAGGTTGCGCAGGTACTCCGGTGAGTCGGGCGGGTAGGCGAGCGCCTCCAGCGGCACCGGCGACGCCGCCGGCAGGGCCAGCACGTCGACGAAGTCATTCACCGGGGCGAGCAGGTGGAACGCGACGGTGTCGTCGCCGACGATCTCCACCCCCTCGATGGTGCTGCTCTCGACGAAGGCGGCGGCGTCCGCGACCGGGGTCGCCGCGAGCTCGGTGCAGAACTCGCGGAAGCCGACGACCGTCGCGGCGAAGTAGCCGCGCAGCGGGGAGGGGTCCGGCGGCACGCACAGCCGCTTGAGGCCGCGGGCGACGTCGTTGGCCGTGATCCGCCGCTGGTTCGGGGTGTCCCAGCGGGCCGCCGACCGCAGCCGGACGGTGTAGACCAGCCCCTCCTCGGTGACGATCGGCGCCCCGGCGGCCAGGTCGGGCCGCGGGACCGTCGACTTCGCCGGGTCGGCGTCGGCGGGATAGCTGTAGAGCTGGCGGGTGACGAGGCGGGTCACGGCCTGCTCGCCGGGCTGGTCGGCCCAGCCCGGGTCTCCGCTGGGCATCTGCTGGGCGACGATGCGCAGGGTGCCCCCGGGCTTGGCGGCCGGCGGGGTCGTGGCGGCGGCCGTCGGGGTGGGGCTGGTGGGGGCGGCGAGGCGGCCGGAGCCGCCGGAACCGCCGCTGCAGGCCGCGACCGCGACGGCGAGCACGGCGGCGAGCGCCGCGAGTCGGGATGCCGCCGCCCTGCGGGGGCGCCGGCGCGCACGCGGGGCGTTCAATTCTTCAGCAGCAGACCGAGACCGATGATGCAGACGAACCACACGGTCCCGACCAGGACGGTCAGCCGGTCGAGGTTCTTCTCCACGACGGAGGAACCCCCGAGCGACGAGGACACTCCCCCACCGAACAGGGTGGACAGACCGCCGCCCTTGGCCCGGTGCAACAAGACGAGCAGGATCATCAGAATACTCGCGATGATCAAGGCGATCGACAGACCGACCGTCATTCAGACCAGCTCCTGCTCCTCGGCAACCTGCGCCTGCCAACAACGTGGGTGGATCCGGCGACCGTCGGGGGGCAGGCGGTATCGGCACACGTCGTCATGCGACAATATCCGCCCGCGCCGGCCAGACCTCGCCGGAACCGGCACCGTGAGGGGCCAGGCGCGTGACCGGGTGTACGGCGGGCAGCCGCGCACAGAACGGCCCGGCCGGCCGATTCTCGACGGTTCCGCCAAGGTACCGCACCCGCCCGCCCGGACCGTGGTGACGCACCCCGCCGGGTGCGGGCGATGCGCCGCCGGGTCCGGCCGGGGGGCGAGCGTTGCGCGCGTCGAGATCTGGCACCGCGCCCCGACGACGAGAGCCCGGCGGGGTTCACCCCCACCGGGCTCTCGGTGCGACTGCCCCGTCGGGGCTCGGTGCGGCTGCCTCAGGCGGGCGGGCCGCTGCGCACGATGCCGACGAACTCCTCGGCGACGAGGCTGGCCCCGCCGACAAGCCCGCCGTCGACGTCGGGCATGGTGAACAGCTCGCCGGCGTTCGCCGCCTTCACCGAGCCGCCGTAGAGGACGCGGATGCCCGCGGCCGCCGCGTCGCCGTAGAGCTCGGCGAGCTTCCCGCGCACGGCGGCGCACATGTCCTGGGCGTCCTGGGCGGACGCCGTGCGGCCGGTGCCGATCGCCCACACCGGCTCGTAGGCGATGACGATCGTCGCGGCCTGCTCGGCGGTGATCCCGGCGAGCGACCCGGCGAGCTGGCCCAGCACGTGCTCGACGTGGGTGCCGGCCGCGCGGATCTCCTCGACCTCGCCGACGCACAGGATCGGCGTGATCCCGGCGGCGTAGGCCGCCTTTGCCTTCGCGGCGACCAGGGCGTCGTCCTCGTGGTGGTCGGCGCGGCGCTCGGAATGGCCGACGACGACGTAGGAGCAGCCGAGCTTGGCCAGCATCGACCCGCTGATGTCGCCGGTGTGGGCGCCGGAACCGTGCTGGGAGAGGTCCTGTGCGCCGTAGCCGAGCGCGAGCTTGTCGCCGTCCACCAGCGTCTGGACGCTGCGCAGGTCGGTGAACGGAGGAATGACGACGACCTCGACGGTCTCGAGCTCCGCGGGCTTGAGATCGAAGGCGATCTTCTGCACCAGCGCGATGGCCTCAAGGTGGTTGAGGTTCATCTTCCAGTTGCCGGCCACCAGTGTCCGCCGCCCGGTGCCCTTGTCCTTGCTCACGCTGTTCTTACCCTTCTCGGTGCCCCGTTCGGAACGTCCCCGGCCCAGCGGTGCCATCACACGCTCCCGGTCTCAGACATCGAGCGCCGCGAGGCCGGGCAGTGTCTTGCCCTCGAGGTACTCCAGGCTCGCCCCGCCGCCGGTGGAGATGTGGCTGAAGGCGTCCTCGGGGATGCCGAGCGTGCGCACGGCGGCGGCGGAGTCCCCGCCGCCCACCACGGAGAAGCCGTCCCCGGCGGCGATGGCCTTGGCGACCCCGCGGGTGCCGGCGGCGAACGGCGCGAGCTCGAACACGCCCATCGGGCCGTTCCAGAACACGGTGGCGGCGCCGTCGAGCCGTCCGGCGAACAGCGCGGTGGACGCCGGGCCGATGTCGAGGCCGAGCCAGCCGTCCCCGATCCCGTCGGCGGGGACGACGGCGGTCTGCGCGTCGGCGGCGAAGCGGTCGGCGACGACGACGTCGGTCGGCAGCACGATGCGGTCCCCGCCCTCGGCGAGCAGCGCCTTGCAGGTGTCGATCATCTCGGCTTCGAGCAGGGAGCCCCCGACGCCGTGGCCGAGGGCCGCGAGGAAGGTGAAGCACATGCCGCCGCCGACGAGCAGCGCGTCGACCTTGGGCAGCAGGGCCCGGATGACCCCGAGCTTGTCCGACACCTTCGAGCCACCGAGGACCACCGCGTAGGGGCGGGCCGGGTCGGCGCTGAGCCGGCGCAGCACGTCGAGCTCGGTGAGCACCAGTCGGCCGGCCGCGTGCGGCAGCCGCTTGGGCACGTCGGCGACGCTGGCGTGGGCCCGGTGGACCGCGCCGAAGGCGTCGCCGACGTAGAACTCGGCCAGGGCGGCCAGGGCGTCCGCGAACGACGCCCGGGTCACGGCGTCCTTGCTGGTCTCGCCGGGAGAGAAACGCAGGTTCTCCAGCAGCGCCACCTCGCCGTCGCCGAGACCCGCGACGACCTCGCGTGCGTGGGCGCCGGCGATGTCGCCGGTGCCGTCGCCGGCGAAGGCGACCGGTCGGCCGAGCAGCTCGCCGAGGCGGGCCGCGACCGGCTCCAGCGAGTACCTGGGGTCGGGCTCACCCTTGGGACGGCCGAGATGGGAGGTCACGATCACGCGCGCGCCGCGGTCCAGCAGCGCGGCGATCGTCGGGACACTGGCGCGGACCCGGCCGTCGTCGGTGATGCGCGGGGTGTCGCCCGAACGGTCCAGCGGCACGTTCAGATCGCTGCGGACCAGGACGCGGTGCCCGGCGACCTGCAGGTCGTCGATCGTCCTCACTCTTGGTTACTCCATTGGGTTCGAGACCGGGGAAGGGAGACGGGCGATGCTGNGAACCGCCTCCGGCGATCCCCACCGGGAACCTGGCCGGACACGCTCCGCGGCGTTGCGGTTGCGGGACTACAGGGAGAGTGCGGGACGCAACCACGACGGCCGGGACCGCGGACGGCGGCCCCGGCCGGAACAGCGCCTCGCACCACAGCGAATCTGTACTGCAGCGGAACCAGGACGACGGCGCGCCTAGAGGCGGGCGCCGACCAGGGCGGTCAGGTCGACCAGCCGGTTGGAGTAGCCCCACTCGTTGTCGTACCAGCCGACGATCTTGACCTGGTTGCCGGCGGACATCGTCAGCAGCGAGTCGAAGGTACAGGACGCCGGGGTGTTCACGATGTCGGAGGAGACGATCGGGTCCTCGGTGTAGACCAGGTAGCCCTTGAGCGGGCCCTCGGCCGCCGCCTTGAACGCCGCGTTGACCTCCTCCTTGGTCGCCGGCTTGGTCAGCGTGGCGACCAGGTCGGTGACCGAACCGTCGAGCACCGGCACCCGCATGGCGATGCCGTCGAGCTTGCCCTTGAGGTGCGGCAGCACCAGCGAGGTGGCCTTGGCGGCACCCGTGGTGGTCGGGATGATGTTCTGCGNCGCCGCCCGGGCCCGGCGCAGGTCCTCGTGCGGGAAGTCCAGGATGACCTGGTCGTTGGTGTAGGCGTGGATGGTCGTCATGAGNCCCTGGCTGATGCCGAACGCCTCGTCGAGGACCTTGGCCATCGGCGCCACGCAGTTCGTGGTGCAGGAGGCGTTGGACAGGATGTGGTGCTTCGCCGGGTCGTAGGCGTCGTCGTTCACGCCGACGACGACGGTGAGGTCCTCGTCCTTGGCCGGGGCCGAGATGATGACCTTCTTGGCACCCGCCGCGAGGTGCTTGCCCGCGTCGGCGGCCTTGGTGAACCGGCCGGTGGACTCGATGACGATGTCCACGCCCAGCTCGCCCCAGGGCAGCGCGGCCGGGTCGCGCTCGGCGAGCACCTTGATCAGGGTGTCACCGACCCGGATGCCCTCGTCGACGACGCTGACCGGAGCGGCCAGCGTGCCCAGGGTGGTGTCGTACTTGAGAAGGTGCGCGAGGGTCTTGTTGTTGGTCAGGTCGTTCACGGCGACGATCTCGAGGTCGTCCCGCCTGCTCGCCGCNAGNGCCCGCCAGAAGTTACGGCCGATCCGCCCGAAGCCGTTGACACCCACCCGCGTAGCCACGTCCAGGACTCCCTACCGTCTTGTCTCGTTGTTTCGACGGTCATGCCGCCGCTTGCGTCATGACCGGAGGTCGGTATCTCGTTGTCGAGGCAGGAGCCTAACGAGTTCGCACATCATCGGCGGTAATCCGAACCGTGCGGTGTTGGTCTCCTCACACGAGGCGACGCGCCCGTCGGGCTACCTGCTCCCACCCGGTCACGACGATGCTCCGCATCCGGAGGTTCCCGCCGCTCCCCCGCCCGGACCCCCGGGCCAGGCACGTCCCACGCCTGCCTGTCACACCGTCCGAGCCGCTCCACCGTTCGGGCACCCCCGCGGCGCGAGGCCTGCACCGTCCCCTGCGTGCGATCCCGATGGTGCTACCCCGCGATTATTCCACGGACGTTCGGGCATCGTTGATCTGACCTCGGCACGCTGCACCACCAACGGGCCCTTATCAGAAATAGCGTTGATCCAGCTAGCGAAATGCCCGGAATCAACCAGATGACGCATTGTCAGCACTCAGGCGTTCTCCAGCAGGTCCGGGGAGACGCTTGCCTCGGTGTTGGGGATGNCCAGTGCGTTCGCCCGCTTGTCCGCGAGCGCCAGCAGCCGCCGGATCCGCCCCGCGACGGCGTCCTTGGTCAGCGGCGGGTCGGCGAGTGCGCCGAGTTCCTCCAGCGACGCCTGGGCGTGTTCCAGGCGCAGTCGGCCCGCGGCGAGCAGGTGCTCGGGCGCGTCGTCGCCGAGGATGCGCATCGCCGCCTGCACGCGCGCCCCGGCCGCGACCGCGGCACGGGCCGAGCGGCGAAGGTTGGCGTCGTCGAAGTTCGCCAGCCGGTTCGCCGTCGCCCGGACCTCGCGGCGCATCCGCCGCTCCTCCCAGGCCATCAGGCTGTCATGGGCACCGATCTTGGTCAGCAACGCGCCGATGGCGTCCCCGTCCCGGATGACCACCCGGTCCACCCCGCGCACGTCGCGGCTCTTGGCCTGCACGCCGAGCCGCCGCGCCGCCCCGACCAGCGCGAGCGCCGCCTCGGGACCGGGCGAGGTCACCTCGAGCGAGCAGGACCGGCCCGGCTCCGTCAGCGACCCGTGGGCGAGGAACGCACCCCGCCAGGCCGCCGCCGCGTCGCAGGCCGAGCCGGTGACGACCTGCGGCGGCAGCCCGCGCACGGGCCGGCCACGCTGGTCGAGCAGGCCCGTCGAGCGGGCGAGCTGTTCGCCGTCGCGTTCGACCCGCACGATGTAGCGCACCGAGCGGCGCAACCCCCCGGCGGCGAGCACCGCGACCGTGGACGGGAAGCCGAAGACCTCGGCGACCTCCCGGCGCAGCCGGCGCGCGGTCGCACCCGTATCCAGCTCCGCCTCGACCACGATGCGGCCCCCGACGATGTGCAGCCCCCCACCGAAGCGCAGCAGGGCTGCCATCTCGGCCCGCCGGCAACAGGGCTTCGCGACCCGTAGCCGGCTCAGTTCGTCCTTGACGGTGGCCGTCATCGCCGCCACACCGATCACTCCTTGGCTTCACCGGATGGGGTCCGGCGAACGGCGCCGCCGGACGATGGGTACTTCGTGGCCGGCCGCCGGCTGCCCCCCGCGGACGGCGCCCGCGGCACCGACGGGGCAGGCGGCCCGGGCGGCCCGGTGCGGACGGCCGGCGACGCCGCCGCGGACCCGTCACCGGAGGGTCCGGGCTGAGCCTGCGCCGCGGCAGCCGCCAGCCCGGTCTCCGTCTCGACCGCCAGGCCCCGCGCGGCCGTCCCGCCTCGCGAGACCGTCCCGGCCCGCGGAACCGTCCCGGCCTGCGGAACCGCACCGGCCTGGGCGACCGCACCGGCCTGGGCGACTGCTCCGGCCAGGGCGAACACCGCGCGGAAGGCCTCGGCAAGGCGGGCCGGGTCGTGCACGGGTGCGCCCGGCACCCGCACCGGCGCGAGATGCAGCCGGGCGCCGAGATCCGCCGCGGCCCGCGTCAGCGACTCGGGCTCGGGCACGGCGCTCGGATCGGCGATCACGACGTCCAGGCGCAGGCCGGGCACGTGCCGGCGCAGGGCGTCGAGGTGGGCCTGCGGGGTGTATCCGGNGGTCTCCCCCGGCTGGGCGGCCAGGTTGAGAACCATCAGCGTGCGCGCCCGCGAGGTGATGATCGCCTGTCGCATCCCGGGGACCAGCAGGTGCGGCAGCATGCTCGTGTAGAGCGAGCCCGGGCCGAGAACGAGCCAGTCGGCCGCCCGGGCCGCCGCCACCGCCTCCGGGCAGGCCGCCGGTTCCGCCGGCGCGAGCCGGACGCCGGCCACCCGTCCCGCCGTGGTGGCCACCGCGGCCTGCCCGCGCACCTCGGTCACCGCCTCCGGGGCGACCGGGTCCACCCCGAGGACGTCGGCGACGATGTCGATGCCCTCGGTGGACAGCGGCAGCACCCGCCCCCGCACCCCGAGCAGGTCGGCGGCGAGATCGAGGGCGACCACCGGGGAGCCGGTGTGCTCGGCCAGCCCGGTCAGCACCAGGTTCCCCACGGCGTGCCCGGCCAGCGGGCCCGAGCCGGCGAACCGGTGTTGGAACAGCTCCGCCCAGGTCGCCGGCGGGCCGTCCGGGCCGGCGAGCGCCGCCAGCGCCATCCGCAGATCCCCCATGGGCAGCGCACCGAGCTCCGCCCGCAACCGCCCCGACGACCCACCGTCGTCGCCGACGGTCACCACCGCCGTCAGCGCCGAGGTGAGCTGGCGCAGCGCGGCCAGCGAGGCGGCGAGCCCGTGGCCGCCGCCGAAGGCGACGACCGCCGGCTCCGGCCCGCAGACGGCGCCCTCGGCGCCCTCGGCGGTCTCCGTGGTCCCAGCGGTCTCCAGGGCCCCGGCGGTCACCGTCGCCCCGGCGGACTCCAACGCCCCGGCGGTCTCCAGGGCCTCGGCGGCCCGGTGATCACGGCCCGCGGCGGGGTCGACGGGGTCGACGGGCTCCGGCACGCTCACTCCCGTCCCAGGTCGCGGTGCACGACCCGGACCCCGACGCCGTCGGCGGCCAGTCGCGCGCCGAGCTGCTCGGCCATCGCCACGCTGCGGTGCTTGCCGCCGGTACACCCGACCGCGAGGGTCAGGTACCGCTTGCCCTCCCGCGCGTAGCCCTCCCCGACCAGGCGCAGCAGGGCCGCGTACTGGTCGAGGAACTCCTGCGCCCCGGGCTGGGCGAGGACGTAGCTGCGCACCTGCGGATCCCGCCCGGTGTACGGGCGCAGCTCCTCCACCCAGTGCGGGTTGGGCAGGAACCGGCAGTCGGCGACGAGGTCGGCGTCCAGCGGCAGCCCGTACTTGTACCCGAACGACACCACGGTGGCGTTGAGCCGGTTCGCGCCCGGCTGCCCGAACGCCGCGTCGATCTTCGACCGCAGCTCGTGGACGTTCAGGTCCGTGGTGTCGAGGACGAGGTCGGCCTCGCCGCGCAGCTCGGCGAGCAGCGCCCGCTCCCGGCCGATGCCGTCGACCACACGCTCGTCGCCCTGCAGCGGATGCGGCCGGCGGACGTGGTCGAACCGCCGGATGAGCGCGTCGTCGCTGGCCTCGAGGAAGAGCATCCGGGGATGCATGCCCCGGGNGTCGAGCGCTGCGATCGCCGCCCGCAGGTCGGAGAAGAACGCCCGGCCGCGGACGTCGACGACCACGCCGATCCGGCTGACCGCGCCCCCGGAGCGGTGGCCGAGCTCCGCCATGGTGGACAGCAGGGCGGGCGGCAGGTTGTCGACGACGAACCAGCCGAGGTCCTCCAGGCACTTGGCCGCGGTGCTGCGCCCGGCGCCGGACAGGCCGGTGATGATGGCGAGGTCGAGGGTCGGGGTGGTCATGACGGCCTTCCCGAGTCGGCGGGGTGCAGGGCGCGTGCCGCGGCGGCGGGGTCGTCCGCCGCGGGCGCCGGTGCGGTCCGGGCCGGGTCGGGCTCCACCGGGGACGCCGGCGGCGCCCCGTCGAGGATCTCACCGGTGCGTGGGTCGACCGCGGGGGCGGGGGCGGCGGCGGTCCCCGGCGCGGACCGGCCGAGCGCCGTGAGGATCGCCGCGGCGGTGCGCGGCCCGATCCCGGGCACCTGGGCGATCTCCTCGGCACTCGCCGCCCGCACCTTCGCCACCGAGCCGAACTGCCGCAGCAGCGCCTTGCGCCGGGTCTCCCCGAGACCGGGCACATCGTCGAGCGCGGAGGTCACCATCGCGGCGGACCGCTTCTGCCGGTGGTAGGTGATGGCGAAACGATGCGCCTCGTCGCGGACCCGTTGCAACAGGTACAGCGCCTCGGAGGTGCGGGGCAGGATCACCGGCTCCGCGGAGTCGGGCAGCCAGACCTCCTCCAGCCGCTTCGCGAGCCCGCACAGCGCCACTCCGCCGGGCCCGGTGTCGATGCCGAGCTCGTCGAGGGCGCGGGCGGCCGCGGCGACCTGCGGCGGGCCGCCGTCGACGACGACGAGGTTCGGCGGGTAGGCGAACCTGCGGGGCCGGCCGGTGTCGGGGTCGATCGGCTGCGCCGCGCCCGGCGTGACGGCCCGGCCCCGCCCGTCCCGCACACCCGTGTCGGCGGCGAGATCCTCCGCGGAGTCGACGATGTCGACGAGTTCACCGGTGCGGGACCGTTCGGCGAGGTACCGGGAGAACCGGCGGTGGATGGTCTCGTACATGCTGGCGACGTCGTCCTGCCCGGCGTCCGCCCGCCCGTGCTCGCGGCCGGCGCCGCCCGCGCCGCCACGGATGGAGAACCGGCGGTACTCCGACTTGCGCGCCAGCCCGTCCTCAAAGACGACCATGCTCGCGACGACGTTGGTGCCCTGGATGTTCGACACGTCGTAGCACTCGATGCGCAACGGCGCGTCCGGCAGCTCCAGGGCCTCCTGGAGCTCGGCGAGNGCGCGGCTGCGTGCGGTCAGGTCGCTGGCCCGCTTCGTGCGGTGCAGCGCCAGCGCCTGGCGGGCGTTGCGCTCCACGGTCTCCAGCAGGGTGCGCTTGTCGCCGCGGCGCGGCACCCGGATCTCGACCCGGCCGCCACGGGCGACGCCGAGCAGCTCGGCCACGGCGTCCGCGTCCGGGGGCAGGGCGGGCACGAGGATCTCGCGCGGGATGCCCGCGCCCTGCGGGTCGCTGCGCGGCGCCCGGGCCGGCGGAGTGGGCCCCCCGACCCGGGTGGCGTCCGCGACGGTGACATCCGGGACCGCGGCGTCCGCGGCGGCGTCCGTGGTGGCGTCCGTGGTGGCGTCCGTGGTGGCGTCCGTGGTGGCATTCGGCACGCCGGCCTGCCCGGCGGGGCCGGCACCGGCCGGGTCCGCGCCGGCGGGGACGGCCGTGGTGAGCGACGCGCCCTCCAGGTACTCCTGGGTGAGGAACTGCTCGACGAGGTCGGCCGTCGTCACCTCGTCGAGCTTGTCGACCACCCAGCCGCGTTGCCCGCGCACGCGCCCGGCGCGGACGTAGAAGATCGCGACGGNGGCCTCCAGCTCGTCCTCGGCGAAGGCGACCACGTCGGCGTCGGTGCCGTCGGGCAGCACGACGGCCTGCTTCTCGATGGCGCGCCGCAGGGCGCCGGCGTCGTCGCGCAGCCGCGCGGCCCGCTCGTACTCCTGGGCCGAGGCGGNCTGCTGCATCTCCTGCTCTAGCCGGCGCAGGTAGCGGCCGGTCTGACCGGACATGAAGTCGCAGAAGTCGTCGACGATCTCCCGGTGGGTCTCGGCGTCGACCCGGCCGACGCAGGGCGCCGAGCAACGGTCGATGTAGCCGAGCAGGCACGGCCGGCCGACCTGCCCGGCCCGCTTGAACACCCCCGCCGAGCAGGTGCGCGCCGGGAAGACACGCAGCAGCAGGTCGAGGGTCTCCCGGATCGCCCAGGCATGGGCGTACGGGCCGAAGTACCGCACGCCCTTGCGCTTCGGTCCCCGCATGACCTGCAGGCGCGGGAACTCCTCGTGGAGGGTCACCGCGAGACTCGGGTAGCTCTTGTCGTCGCGGTACCGGACGTTGAAGCGCGGATCGAACTCCTTGATCCACGTGTACTCGAGCTGGAGGGCCTCGACCTCGGTGGAGACCACGGTCCAGTCGACCGCGCTGGCCGCCTGGACCATGTGCTGGGTACGCGGGTGGAGCGTGTGCAGATCGGCGAAGTAGTTGGCCAGCCGGGCCCGCAGGTTCTTGGCCTTGCCCACGTAGAGCACGCGGCCGTGTTCGTCACGGAAGCGGTAGACGCCGGGGGTCTCGGGAATCGAGCCCGGCGCGGGCCGGTAGGACGCCGGATCAGCCATGAACCGAGCCTACGGCGACCATCATCCCGCCTGAGCAGCGCCTGCACGTAACCATTTCATCACGCATAGCGCGCGACCTCATCGGCGGGCCCTCTCGAAGCGTGGCAGAAGTGTGACGGCAGGCGACAGATCCGGAAGCTGGTCGTGATTAATCCCAGACTTTCCGTTGTTTCCGGTGCCCCCGCTGGCGTCCGGCGCGGGGGGCTGNGACCCTCGACACATCGGGCAAGCGAACCGAGGGAGCCAGCTCGTGCTTGGTGAGGACGTCACGGCGGAGTTCGTCGTGGACGACGCGNCCAGCCGTGGGCGGGTGACGGTGTTCCAGATCTGCTGGCGTGCGTGCGATCCGCTGGCCGTGTCCATGACTCTGGTGTCCAGGCCGGAGCACCCCGCGCTGCCGCAGGGAAGCTGGGTGGCCCCCCGCGACGCCCTGCGTGCCGGGCTGGAGGCGACGGTCGGCGACGGCGACGTGCGGATCGGCCCCGACCCCGGGGAGGGCGGCGTCCGGCTGGACCTGGTCGACGGGGATCGCCACTCCGTCGTGGTCCTCGCGACCGCGTCGCTGCGCAGCTTCCTGGACCGCACCGAACGGCTGGTGCCGACCGGCGAGGAGCACACCGAGCAGGAGCTGGACACCGTCCTGGCGAACCTGCTCCAGACCTGACCTGCCCGGCTCCGGGCCGGCGCGCCCCTCAGCGGGCTGCCGCCTCGGCGAGCCTGCGCCGCCGAGCGCCTGCCCCACCGCCGGTCTCGGCCGCAGCCCCGCCGGCGGCCGAGACCCGGTCGCCGAGGATCTCCCGGAGGAAGACCGCGGTATGGCTCTCCTCGACGGCGGCGACGGCCTCGGGCGAGCCCTGGGCGACGACCCGACCGCCGCCGGTGCCGCCCTCCGGCCCCATGTCGATGATCCAGTCCGCCGTCTTGATGACGTCGAGGTTGTGCTCGATGACGATCACCGTGTTGCCGGCGTCGACGAGCCGGCCGAGCACCCCGAGCAGCTTGCGGATGTCCTCGAAGTGCAGCCCGGTCGTCGGCTCGTCGAGGACGTAGACGGTCCGGCCGGTGGAGCGCCGCTGCAGCTCGGAGGCGAGCTTGACCCGCTGGGCCTCGCCGCCGGACAGCGTCGGCGCCGACTGGCCGAGGCGGACGTAACCGAGGCCGACGTCGTTGAGCGTGCGCAGGTGACGNGCGATCGCCGGCACCGCGGCGAAGAACTCGGCCGCCTCCTCGATCGGCATGTCGAGGATCTCGGCGATGTTGCGGCCCTTGTAGTGGACCTCGAGGGTCTCCCGGTTGTACCGGGCGCCATGGCAGACCTCGCACGGCACGTACACGTCCGGCAGGAAGTTCATCTCGATCTTGATCGTGCCGTCGCCGGAGCACGCCTCGCAGCGCCCGCCCTTGACGTTGAACGAGAACCGGCCCGGCAGGTAGCCGCGGACCTTGGCCTCGGTCGTCTCGGCGAACAGGCGGCGGATGTGGTCGAAGACGCCGGTGTAGGTCGCCGGGTTGGACCGGGGGGTCCGGCCGATCGGTGACTGGTCGACCCGGACCGCCTTGTCGAGATGGTCGAGGCCGGTGACGGTCCGATGCCGGCCGGGCACCTCGCGGGCGCCGTTGAGCTTGTTCGCCAGCACGCTGGCGAGGATGTCGTTGACGAGGGTGGACTTGCCCGACCCGGACACCCCGGTGACGGCCACGAAGCAGCCCAGCGGGAAGGAGACCGTGACGTCGCGCAGGTTGTGCTCGCGGGCGGCGTGCACGGTCAGCGCGCGGCCCTTCGTCGGCACCCGGCGGATGTCGGGCACCGGGATCTGCCGCCGGCCGGAGAGGTAGGCGCCGGTCATCGACTCCTCGCTGGCGAGCAGCTCCGCCACCGGCCCGGAGACGACGACCCGCCCGCCGTGCTCGCCCGCGCCGGGGCCGATGTCGACCACCCAGTCCGAGGCCCGGATCGTGTCCTCGTCGTGCTCGACGACGATGAGCGTGTTACCCAGGTCGCGCAGCCGCACCAGGGTCTGGATAAGCCGGCGGTTGTCCCGCTGGTGCAGCCCGATCGACGGCTCGTCGAGCACGTAGAGCACCCCGACGAGACCGGAGCCGATCTGGGTGGCCAGCCGGATGCGCTGCGCCTCCCCGCCGGCCAGGGTGCCGGCGGCGCGGTCCAGGGAGAGGTAGTCGAGCCCGACGTCGAGCAGGAACGTCAGCCGGGCGTCGACCTCCTTGAGCACNCGGCCGGCGATCGCCTGCTCCCGCTCGCTGAGCTCCAGCCCGCGCAGGAACCCGGCGCACTCGCCGATCGCCATGCCCGAGACCTCGGCGATGGACCGGCCGCCGACCGTCACCGCCAGCGACTCGGGCTTGAGCCGGGCGCCGCGGCAGGACGGGCAGGGCACATCGCGCATGTAGCCCTCGTAGCGCTCCCGGCTGCTGTCCGACTCGGCCTCCCGGTGGCGGCGGCCGATGAAGCCGATGACCCCCTCGAACGAGGTGTAGTAGGAGCGCTTGCGGCCATAGCGGTTGGTGTAGCCGACGTGGATCTCGGTCTCNCCACTGCCGTGCAGCACCNCCTTGCGGGCCCGCTCCGGCAGCCCCTCCCAGGGGGTGTCCATCCGGAAGCTGAGGTCCTCGGCGAGGGCGCTGAGCAGCCGCTCGAAGTACTCCTTGTTGTGGCCGCCGGACCACGGCGCCACCGCGCCCTGGGCCAGGGAGAGCGTCGGATCGGGCACGACGAGCTCCGGGTCGACCTCCTTGCGGGTGCCGATGCCGCTGCAGTCCGGGCAGGCCCCGTAGGGCGAGTTGAACGAGAACGACCGCGGTTCGAGCTCTTCGAAGGACAGGTCGTCGTAGAGGCAGGCGAGGTGCTCGGAGTACATCCGCTCGCGCTCGGGGTCGTCGGCGGGCCGGTCGACGAAGTCGACGAGGACGAGGCCGCCGCCGAGGCGCAGCGCCGTCTCCACCGAGTCGGTCAGGCGCCGCTTGGCCGACTCCTTGGCCGCCAGCCGGTCGACCACGACCTCGATCGTGTGCTTGCGCTGCTTCTCCAGCTTCGGCACGTCGGTGAGCGCGACGACGGTGCCGTCGACGCGGGCCCGGGCGAACCCGGAGCTCTGCAGCTCGGCGAACAGGTCGAGGTACTCGCCCTTGCGCCCGCGGACCACGGGGGCGAGCACCTGGAAGCGGGTGCCCTCGGGCAGCTCCAGCAGCCGGTCGACGATCTGCTGCGGGGTCTGCCGGGAGATCGGCCGCCCGCACTTCGGACAGTGCGGCCGGCCGGCGCGGGCGAACAGCAGCCGCAGGTAGTCGTACACCTCGGTGATCGTGCCGACGGTGGACCGCGGGTTGCGCGAGGTGGACTTCTGGTCGATGGAGACCGCCGGGGACAGCCCCTCGATGAAGTCCACGTCGGGCTTGTCCATCTGCCCGAGGAACTGGCGGGCGTAGGCGGACAACGACTCCACGTAGCGCCGCTGCCCCTCGGCGAAGATGGTGTCGAAGGCGAGGCTGGACTTGCCGGACCCCGACATGNCGGTGAAGACGATCAGCCCGTCACGGGGCAGGTCGAGATCGACGTCGCGGAGGTTGTGCTCACGCGCGCCACGCACGACAAGTCGGTCGGCCATCGTCGATCCCTCATGATCTTCCGGAAAATCGGACCTGGGCGAGTGTGGCCATGCTACGGATGGGGTCCGACAGTTTTCCGCGGCCGGTCCCCGGCGGCGCCCGGCGGGCACCCGCCCACACGCCGACGGCACGGCCGCCACCCGACGGACGGTAACGACCTGCCTGACGTGGGTGTTCCGCACCCGGCGCGGTCTCACGCCGGTCCGCGGCGTCGGCGGACCCCCCGGGACGCCGACAATGACCTCAGGCGGACGCGACCACCACAGGCCGCGCGAGCACCACAGGCAACGCGAACACCACAGGCGGACACGACGCCCGAGCAGACCCAGCCGTCCGCCCGGAGAGGGGACCACCCATGAGCGACGCCCACAGCGACGAGGCCGGCGCGGCCACCACCACCGGCGACTACACCGGGAAGGTCACCGTCGGCGGCCCGGCGGACACCAGAACCCTGCCTGGCCTGACCGTGACCAAGGTCGCGGTCGGCCCGGCGGACAACAACGCCTACCTGCTGCGCTGCCCCGTCACCGGAGAGCAGCTCCTCATCGACGCCGCGAACGAGGCCGACACGCTGCTGCGGCTGATCGGCGACGCGGGCCTCGCCACGGTGGTCACCAGCCACCGGCACGGCGACCACGTGCAGGCGCTCGCCGAGGTGGTGGCCGCCACCGGGGCGACCACCGTCGCCCACGCCGACGACGCCTCCCAGATCCCCGTGCCCACCGCCCGGATCGTGCACGACGGCGACGAGATCACCGTCGGCCGGGCGACCCTGCGGGCGATCCATCTGGTCGGCCACACCCCCGGCTCGATCGCCCTGCTCTACGACGCCGACCCCGCCGCCCCACACCTGTTCACCGGCGACTGCCTGTTCCCCGGCGGTCCTGGGCGGACAACAAACCCGGGCGAGTTCCGAAGCCTGATGGACGGCCTCGAAGAGAAGGTCTTCGGCCCCCTGCCGGACACCACCTGGATCTACCCGGGCCACGGCTTCGACTCGACGATCGGCACGGAGCGACCGCACCTCGCTGAATGGCGCGCCCGCGGCTGGTGAGGACACCCGCCACTCCCCAATCCCAGGGCCGGACTCGCCAGACTGCCCTCATGCCCGGCGGTGTTGATCTGGCGACCGACCATCCGCAGGTGACCATGGTCTACGACGGCCGGCCGGTGCAGGTCGACGAGGGCCTGGCCGGCCTGCTGCCTGCCCTGTGGGCGGCGGGTGTCGACACGGTCTACTCGTGCCAGGGGGAACCGGGCCGTCCGGGCGTGGAGAACCTGGCCTACCTTGCGTTCCCCACGGTCGGCGACCGGGTCCGGTTCGCCGACCGGCTGCCGGCGGATCTTCCCGGCTGGGAGTGGGTGATCGAGCACGAGGTGGTCGGGGGGCGTGATTCGGTGCATTTCCCCCCGGCCGACCTGTCGTGGCTGGTGGTGCTGTTCGGACGTGGCGAGGGTGGCCCCGGCGGTTGCCCGCCGGACAGGGCGTTCAAGGCCGGGGCTGCGCGCCCGGGTACGCCTCCAGTGCCTCGAAGGCGCCCGTGAGAACACTTGCTGCTCATCGGCCATTCCAAGTGGTGGCCCCCAAGACCTCGTCAACGGTCCCACCGCGCGCCGTGGCGCGCCTTTGCGACGGTGAGCAGCCGTTCCCAGGCACGGCGCACGAGCCCTGGACGACGGGGTGCGGTAACAGGCTCGGCGGGGGCGGGAGCCGGCAGTCGCGGCGGCGGCGGTAGCAGCGGTGGCGCAACGGCGGAGTGATCCGGAACGGCCGGTTGCTCCGGTAGCGGCAACCAGGACCCGGCGTCGAACCTCGGGAGCGGCTCCGCCTTGTCCGGCCACCACGGGGGCCGGACGCAATCGACACCCTCGTCGGTATCTTCCTCGTCAGAGTCGTCCTGCTCGTCGGGGTCGTCCTGCTCGACGGGCTCAGCCCACTCCGGCTCGGCCCTGGGTAGGCGGTTGCGGTTCATCTCCCGGCAGGCGTTGCATGCCTCGTCGATGTCCTCGATGCAGGGACAGTCAGTACCCGTAAACTTGATCGATTTTCCAGTTTCAGGGTCGACCATCGGTTGGCCGGCGTGGATGCCGCACTCCCGNCATAGCGGGGAGTGCAGCACCTCGGAGTCGAAAGATCCGAAGATGCTCACCGGTCGACGGTCGCAACGGCCACCCTGGATCGTCTGCCGGTTCGGTCGAGATGCTCGGTTCGGTAACCAAGACCGGCGGCGTCTCCCTCTGAGACGTCCCTAAAAGCCCGGAACCCGCGGTGGATGCTGTCGTCAGATCGGCGGAGTGTCGGCCATCTAGGTCGCGGCCGGCGGGGTGTCGTCGAAGACGGGGTAGGCGTCGAGCTGGGCGATGGCGTAGGCCGCGATCCATCCGTGGATAAGTTCACGCACGCCGACCGTCGCGTGCTCAGTCGCTGGCGNCGTTCAGTAGTCGCCGGGGATGCGGATCTGGTGGCCGCGGAGCAGTTGCACCCTCTCGCCCGGTCACGGTAACGACGCGAGACTTGGCGCGAAGCGCCCACACCTGGCCGAGTCGCGGGCCCGCGGCTGGCGATCTAGGGCGCCTACCCTTTCCGGCCACCGACTCGTCCGGAGGCGCCGATGCAGTGCAGCGCCGGCAACGGTCGGCGCACTCTGNCGGACGGCCGAATCCTGCCACCACCCGGTAGCCGTAGCAAAGCAGCGGGAGACAGGGCGGCACAGCGCGGCTACCGCAGGCCACCGCTATCGCTTGCGGCGCTCACGGCGTGCCTGCTCAGCCCTGGCTTCGTCGCGCGTCGGGTCGGGATCGTCGATCCGACGGTAGTGCCAGAAGTTGCCGACGTTCTGGGCCGAGTCGGGGTACGACCCCAGATCGGTTCCAGAGTGAACTACGCCCTCGATGTGGTTTCCGTGATCAACGGCGGAGCCAGTGGCCCCCGCTACCGGGCGCTCTTCGTGGTGGAACACACACCAGGCCAAGAGCGGCTCATCAGTCCAAAGATCATCATCATCGGGTTCCAGGATATAGATCGCCCGCCAGCCGGTCGCCTCGCTAAGCGACAGAGGTGTGCGGTGCAGATATGTCTGTCGTTTTTCGCTACTCACCATCACCCCTGAACCGCACATGCGCCGAATGTCCGCGATCGACATAGATGTGCTGTCAAGCAACAGACGACTGCCAGCCTAGACAAAACGTCAGGATACCGAAGTAGACCCCCACCTTGGGGCGCTTCTGCCGTTTTCAATACAAGTTCTGCACCCTCCCCCATGATCACTTCATGTCGCTACCTGAGGATGCAGCCCGCAACCGGCAGATCGCCATCGAGGCGGCCGGAAGGGTCTACGAGGGGTACGTCGCCACCGGGCAGCGTCGCGATCTCGACGCAGTGAACCGGCCGGCAGTCATCGCCGAAGAGATCATTCGACTGGCACATCAGCTAGAGGAGTACCTGAACAGAGCATGGTGACGGGCCCTCGCGGTTCCCCTGGCGGGCGTGGGCGGAGATCCACCCCGAGCCCANGACGCCCTGGCGCGGACGTGGCTCCACCTACGACGNTTCGGGTGGATCGGATGGGCTGCCGAGCAGACGCGGCACGACTTCCCAGCATGCGAAGCCGAGCACGAGAGTGCCCACGACGAGCAGGTAGCCCTGCCATGTCCGCACATCACGGGTGATCATCGCTACGCCAACCGCAACAGACACGGCGAGGATGAGGCCGGCCAGTCCGACCATCGCCCGGATCACGAGACGGTCGGCGCCTGCCCCGAAGCCGGGTCGGATGCCGTATCCGAACCGATCCGCCAGGGCGAGAGGAAGGAGCGCCGTCACGACACCGGCACTCATGAGGAAGAGCGTCATACCCGGNGCGTCCTCGTCTGATGAGAGAAGCACGACGACCCCGAGTGCCACGCACAGGAGGCTAACGACGTAGGAACCGATCATCGTCGCCAACGAATCGCGATTGAGTGGCCGCACCCTGCCCCCTCGCCGGTTGCCTCCCGGATCGAGTGTCAGGTGGGAGCCGTGGCCGCCGTGGTTGATTCGGCAGATTCGTCGGCTCTGTGACTGTCCGGGCACGTCTGTCCTGCCACCCGCGGCGGAACCGGTGCTGGGCCTCGCCGGCAGCGGCATCTACTCCAGCCGGCGGTTCAGGAGTCCATGCCTTCGGGGTCACAGTTCCATTGATCGGCCAGCCAGGCGCGAACATCATCGGGCAGGTAGCGGACATGNCGACCGACCTTCGCATATGGCGGCCCGGTTCGAGAGAAGCGCCAGTGCTTGACGCAACCCTCGCTGACCCTGCAGAGGTTCGCGACGTCAGCGGTGGTCCAGAGTCCTTCGGCAAAGGACGGGACCGGCGGCGGTGCCGGCTCGGGTTGAACTGGCCGGGGGCGCATACGTCGACCGCCTCGGTCGAACCCTTGGGCTTCCCGGACGTCGCCTGGTTCCATGTTGGCCGGGGTTGCTGTCACGCGCTGGTTCCTCGGCGTCGCTCCCGCCGCACCTGCGCTCCGCAGGGCCAGCCGTTCCGCGCCTCCCGGGCCGGCTGGGTGCGTGCCGCCCGATCCACCGTCCGCGCCCAAGAGGCGTTGACAGCGGCGCGTCCCTGTAACGATCGAAGTTGAGGGTTCAAGGGGGCCATGCGCTGTGCCTACCCACCTGGAGGCTGATACCGCCGCTCGCTCCCGTGCCCTTCCTCCGGCCCTACGCGCGAGGCAAAGCCGCTACGGCTCGCGGGCACCGCCGATGCCCCGGATCCCTGCTGGAGCATCCCCAAGAGATCTGGAACCTGCTGGGGCGGCTACCTCGGCCAGTCGAAGGGGCCGAGCAGCGTCCGGACCGTCTGCTGCCGCTCNTCCCCGCTGCGAGTCTTCCCGAACGCCAGCTCGAAGTCGTCCCGGCAAACTGCGGCCCCGTTGATCAGAGTCCAGGCCGGCTTCCCTTCCAACCGCCTTGATCTGCGTCTTGCCNCGAACACCAGGCAGGCCGCGCAGACCAGATCCATCCGAACCCCCTTCGCGACGGTGGCAGCCGTTGTCGAGTCTGGGATACGCACGGCCGCGGCGGGTCGGAACGGCAAAGGTCGGCGGAATCCGTGACCACCGGATGGCGGCAGGCACGCTGACCACCCGCCCATCNCCCACCGGCTGATCAACCTTAATGCCCCCTGGATGCCTGCTCGACGGCAAGCCGATAGCCTCCGCGGCCGACGACCATCCAGGGGGGAACGTGCGTCGCCGCCTTCTACTGTTGCCCGCAGCCGGGCTACTCGCGGCGAGCATCGCCGGCTGCCAGCCGGCGCCCGTCATCCAAGCTGCAGCGACACCATCACCGACGACTTCGCCAGCATCGGTGNGCACGGCGTCGCCGGCACCGTCTGCACCAGCGCCTTCAGCCTCGCCCTCGCCATCGCCCACCGAGCTTGATCCGGAGACCGCCGGGAAGAACGGCCCGTTCACCTTGCCGCCGTCCCCGTGGCCGGTGGGGGTCCACTGCACCGAAGACCCCACAGTGACAATGGCTGGCCCCTACGGCGGGGNGTGGTGCGTCAACGGCACCTGGAACGGTCGGCCTCAACCGGCTGGATCCCAACCGGCACCATCGCCGCCTCGACCGTCGCCGACCCCAACCGGATCGCCGCGCCCTGGAGGAGCTGGTTCAACGGGTGTGGCTGCGCCTCCAACGGCTTCCCCGCCTGAGCCGGCGGCTTCTCCGGATGCGGAGTCCTCGCCGGTGGATTCCTCACCGACCCCTTTGGGGGTGTCCGGCTCTCCGTCAGCTTGACGGGAAGCCCGGCTGCTTGGACTTCAGGTCCGTCCGCGCGCCCTTTCCGGGCCGGTTGTCGAGCCAGTCGACGATCGTGGCGCGGCGCCAGCGGGGCCGGTCCGGGAAGGTCAGATCGTCGGGCGGGGGCATCCGGTTGGAGGCTCGCAGGGCGCGAAGGCTGTTCCGTTTGATCGGNGTTCCGCGCTGTTCGGTGAGGGTGACGATGTCGGCGTAGCCGAGTAGGTCGTCGGGGTTGTCGGCCATCCGAACATGGTAGCGACCCGCTACGTTGTTGGACTGTTGTCCCCAACTCGCATACCTAGTAGCGCATCGCTACTAGGTTAGATGGTGTCGGAACACCGGACACCAGGGGGCCAAGATGACCATCACCGCAGACACCGCCACCAGCACCAGCCCCGTCCGCGACCACGCCATCAGCGTCGAGACCGCCGCCGACGTCCTCGCGATTCAGCCGGCCACCGTCCGTCGATACCTGCGTTCCGGCCGTCTGGCCCGCCTCGCCGGCGCCGTGTCCGCCGACTCGGTGGCCGCCTACGTCGCCACCCGCGAAGACAACATCACCCGCAGCCGGTTCAAGCCCACCGCCGCCTACGGGCCCGACGGGCACATCGCCGCCGCGGCCGCCCTCTACTACCGCGCCGCCGCGATGGCCCGGCAGGCTGAGGCGTGGAAGAAGCTTGCGAAGACGGTCCTCGACCACGTTGCCGACGGCGTGTACGGCGGCTGGGACGTCGCACGGAAGCCGACGACGAAGAAGGTCCGGGACGGGAAGGCGATCGACGCCCGGTTCGCGCAACTCAAGGAACCGGTGCCGATGAAGGGCGTGGCGCCTTCCCTGGTCGTCACCCNCGCGGCCTGAGATGCGGGCAGATCATCCGCGTAATGGTCACTACGACCATTAGCTCCCATGCTGGACAGATGTCTTACCGCTTCTCTGCGACCGTCACCCGCTTCCGGGCGGCTGCCGCCCAGCGGCAGGNCGATTTCACCCGAGGCACCGCGGACGGTTTCCGCTGGGCCAAGGACACCGCCGCCCACCTCGACGATGTGATCCGCCTCGTCGGGTTCACCGGTCCGGCCGCTGGCAACGACCCGGTCGCGGACGCTGCCACGGCGATCGGCGCGACCGTGCCGACCGGTGAGGATTACACGTCGGGTTACCGCGGAGGATTCGTGCGGGGCGCCCGGGAGGTTCTCAATGCGGTGTCCGGCAGCGTCGGCCGGCTGACGTAGCCCACCGCTGTTGACCTTCGTGGCGCCGGGAAGGTCAACGTCAACCCTCCCTGGTCAAGCTGCCAGCGGGTCGAGGCAGCGAAAGGGATCCGCGGACGTGATGTCCACNAGTCCAGGTCGCATCACATCGGCGTTCCGGCGCTCGCCTGGTCGCTGATGCCGATGGCGACGCTCTCGCGCGCCACCGGAGCTGCAGCCGCCTACTCAGCGGCGCTGTCACCTGCGAGGTCTTCGCGGGCGAGAACGATCATCCGTCGGGCCTCCTCACCTTCGACGGCGTGACGCCACATTTCGTCCATCACATCCCGGTACAGTCTCGCTTCCGGCTCGTNCCCACGCGTTTCCCCCGTGAGTAGCTCCACCACGNCCAGGTCATCAATGAGCTGAAACCCGGTCACGGGCACGAGCGGCGGCCGGCGTCCCATCGGCAAAACACCGAACCGCACCCCAGGCATGCCGATCATCCCGTGCAGGCGGTCCAACTGGCCGGCCATCACCCCGGCCGCCGGCTGACAGTACAACGCCGGCTCCGCCAGCAGGAACTCCCAACTCCGCTCGCCGCCCGCATAGAGAAGCTGCTGCCGGCCCATCACCGCGGCCACCACCTGCTCGACCTGGCCGCCGTCTAGGCGACCAAGCCTGATTTGTTCGTCGACAACCGCACGCGCATAGCCGGCGGTTCGCAACAGCTCGGGAACTCGGGCGGACTCGAAGCAGCGGACGGTGGTTGCGGCGGCGAGAAGATGATCTCGGCAGGGGATAGTTGCATTGCGTTCGGCGCGGCGCCGATCGGTGATGCCGGCACGGATCCGCCGCCCTTCCTCGCGCAGCTCGAGTAGCGGCTGCAGCACNGCGGGTTCGCTGCCGCATGNAGCGACCCATGCTTCGACGTCGTCGCCGGTGGGCAGATGCAGGCCACGTTCGATCTTCGAAACCTTCCACGGTTTCCACCCGCAGACGTCGGCGAACGCCGACCCGGTCATCCCGGTGCCGCGTCGCAGGTCGCGTAGCCGGGTGGCGAGCCCGTCAGGCCGGGAAAGCCACTCCTCAAGATCCTTCATGCGCAGCCCCCACGGTCTTCAGACGATCGACGTGTCTCCCTCGAGATTGATATTCCACCCACCGATCGGGCGTCTCCCGATCTGCGATGTACCNCAACCCGGCACCGGGCTGGAAGACCACATAACCCNTCCCTCAGCCGCAGCGCGTGACCCCGCACACCGCATCCGCGGGGCCNCGTCGGCGGTGCGGGGTTTGCTGCGACCCCATACCGCAACCCCCGGCCGGCGAACCCCGCATCAACTCCGAACTCCGCACCGTCGAACCCCGTAAACCCGCAGGTCAACGAAACCCCTCATCCGACGAATCNCGCGACCCCGCACTCCGCATCGGCCGGACCCCGTACCGGCGAATGCCGTAACCCCGCACCGCCCGCATGCGCCGCAGACCCCACACCCCGCACCCGCACCCCGCACCACCGCATGCCGGACGGCTGGGATGCGCAGCGACGCACCGGGCGCAGCCCGGCGCAGCGAGGCAGTGCACCGCGGCGCAGCAGCGCACCGGCCGGTGCACCGGTGCAGCGCGGCGCATCGGGGCGGCGCACGGTGCGCAGCTTGTGGGATGCCGGTGCATGGCGGCGTCGACGCACCGCGGACGACGGGCGCATCAACCCCGGTGCATGGCCCTGCCGTGCCCCGGTCCGACGCACCGGGCGGCGCAAACCCGCAGGTCAACCTGGCAGTGCATGCACCGCACGCCACCGGCGCACCAGCGGCGCACTACATCCCTCTCTGCCCGTGCGGCGCATGCCGCACCGCACCGCAGCCCGGTGCACCGCACGGCACCCCGCAGCAGCGCACCGATGCGGCGCAGCGGCGCACCGCGACCGAGGCACGCCCCGCCGTTGCACCGCACGACCTGCCGGCCGATCTCGTCGCCGGTGCACCGCACCGCACCGGTGTTCACCGCCACACCGCACCAGCCGGCGGCGCAGCATGCCGGATGGTTGGACGCCGCAACGCCCGCAGCGCCGTACGGCCGTACGGACCGCACCGCACGGGCCGCAGCGCCGCACGGACCGCCGCACCGTACGGGCCGGCTACACAGGGCACCCCCGCACGGCCGCACCGCACGGCACCTTCGCGATACGGCCGCATGGCTGTGGGGCCGTACCGCCCGCAGCAGCGGGCCGTACGGCGGTGGCGGTGCGGACCGCACCGCATCGGACGCCGCATCACCGCAGGTCAGCGCCGATGGCCGTACGGAGGGCACCGCACGGCCGGACATCGCAACCCCGCCCGCCGCACCGCACCGCAGCACCGCACGAACCCTGAGGGATGCCGGCGCACGACTCTGCCACCGCATGCGACGCCGCACCGCACGAGCCCACAGCACCGTCGGCCAGCGCACCGTGCACCGCATATCCGCAGGCCAACCCGGCACCGCATGCGGTGGGCCTCGCGGACCGCAGCGCACCCGGCAGCCCTGCGGCGCCGCACCAACCACACCGCATGCGGCGGGCACCGCAGCGCCGCAGGCCGGCCGCCGCGGCGCCGCAAGCCGCAACCGCAGCACCGCAAGGCGCACCGCAGACCGCAGCGTCCCCCGCGCCGCAACCGCAGCAGGCCGCACCGCAGCACCGCAACCCGGCCGCAGCCGCACCGCAAACCGCAGGTGGACGCCGTTGCGGTGGGCTGCGGCGGCCCGCACCGCACACCGCAACCGGACCGCAGAGGCCGCGGCGCCGACCGCAACCGCAACACCGCAGGACACCGCAGCGGCACCGCAAACCAGCACCGCAACCGCCGCGCCGCAGCCCACCGCAGGGCCGCGGACCGCAGCACCGCAAAGCTCCGCAGCCGCACCGCAGGCGGTCGCAGCGCCGCAATGCGGCGCCGCAAAGGCCGCAGCCCCGCACCCGACCGCAACCACCGATTCGGTGAGGTGCGGTACGGATGCGGGGCTGCGGTTGCGGGGCTCGATGCTGCAGTTGACGGTGCTGGTTGCGGTGCCGCTGCGGCCTGCGGGGGGCCGCAGCGTCTCTATCCCACCCTCGGTGCGGCATACAACGCGACAGGGCGGTTGGCAGCATCCTCCCGCAGCTCCCGCGCTTCCTCGATGCCGTTGCGGCCGTTCGTGTACCGCTCGATGATCTCGCTGGTGATCTGCAGGACCGAGCGGCAGTCCGAATGCGAGAGCGTGTTACTGCGACGCGAGTAGCCGTTCTCGTGGGCGTCGACGTCACGGACCGAGGCGAANAGGCTGAAGACGACGCCCCCCAGATGCGACAGGATGGCCGCGCTGTCGGTGGACAGCCCCTCATCGTTGTTGCAATCCGACAGCGACTGAAGGAGAAAGTGGCCGACCTCGATGAACACCGAGGCCGTTTCCGCGAGCCTGACGTCGACGCGGGCCTGCTCCTGCTTGGACGTGTCGTCGGCCATCGTTTCCTCTCCGTTTGGGTTCGGCTCGGCCTCGCGGTCATGGCTGGTCACGGCAACGAGCGGGATCCGGGTTGCCGCTGTCGTGNGGGTCACGTGGGTCATCACTCCCCCTCCTTCCGGGCGGCGGCCATCTGGGCGTCGAGGTCGGCTTGGAGTTCGGTAAACCGCTCGTCGCAGACACGGGCGACGGCGATCAGGTGACGGATGTGCCCGGCCGCGATATCCACCGAGCCCGGCATGGTCAGCGCGGCCATCAGGCCGGGCATACGAACGCAAAGCGCCGACGAGGCGACCAGATGCGTTCCCCGCCAGTCCTGGCCGGCGACCCGGGCGCGGGCACGGGCCGTGTCGGCGGCGTTCGGTTCGATCTGGTCGGCGGTGAACAGCGGGTCGATGCGGTTCACCGTGCATCCCCAGTCCGGCCGTTGGGCAGCGCCGCGGCCAGTTCCTCGAAGACGCGGCGGGCCGCACGCATCGCCCGGATCGCCGCGGCGGCAGCCTGCATGTCACCGGACGTCAACGCGGCGGTCAGCGCGTGCACACGCACGGTGGACACCGACAGCTCCATCCGCAGCGCCCACAGATCGGAGCAGTCGGCGAACGCGGCCCGCGCGTAGGCGATGTCCTGCTCGGTCAGTTCCAGGTCGGCGGCGGGGATCATCGGGGTGGCCCTCACCGGTTGTTCTCCTTCGTGATGACCGGCCGGTGGTCGTGGGAGTGNCCGGCGTTGAGGGCCTGGTCGCGTGTCATCGCCGCGAACAGGGCGCGAGCCGCACGCACGTCGTCGCTGTCCCTGCGGCCGTTCAGCGCATCGGTGAGNGCCGCGTGCAGGGTGCCAGCGACCAGCTCCCATCGGGTGACCGTGTCACCCGCCGGCTCGGCGGCGGACAGCATGGCCTTGGCGTCGTCCACCTCAGCGTCGGTCGGCGAGGACACCTTCTCTGCGACCGCGGTGACCGTGTCGCTGTCGTCGCGGTCCAAGACGAAGATGAGCTGAACCGATTCGTCGCCCGTGCAGTCCCAACCTTGGTGGCCGGCGACGAGCATTGCCGCGTCGGGAACGTCGGCGAGGGCTTCGCGCAGCACATCGACGCCGNTGCCCGATCCTGCGCGAGAGGCGTGGACGCGGTCGTGGGGGATCACCACGGACAGCAGCCGCGCTTCCGGGTAGTCGCGGGGAACGTCGCAGACGCGGTGGAACACGTCGGTGTGACCGCCGAGCGGCTGGTGGGAGCAGCGGTGCGGCAGTTCACGCCACGAGATTTCGACCGGGCCGCGGTGGTCGTGCAGATCGGGCACGTCGAGGGTGGCCGGGATCGTGCGCCGCGCCGCCGGTGGGGTCGGCTGGTGCCGCGGGGTGCTGCTCGGCTGCCCGTCGGGGGCAGGGCGGGGGTTCGTAAGCATGCGGGGGGCGGCGGCTGTGGCGCGGGGGGTTCCGCGGGGAGTGTAGGTGCGGGCGGTAGCGGCGCTGGGAGCGGTCATCGCGGCTTCCTGTCGAATCGTGATCGAAGCTGGGGCCGAGGCGGGGCGCCCGGACTTGCGGCGCCCCGCCGACGGGTGGTTCAGAAGACGGCCGGGTGATCTCGGTCGTCGATGCCTCTGTGCAAGGCGAAAATGAGGCGAATGGTGTGGTGGTCCGGCGCGATCGCGGCGGGGGTGAAGCCCCCGATGAGCACGTAGCCGGTGGGCAGATGGGATGGGAGAGCGGCGACGAGGCGCCGTCCCACGCTGACGTTGCCGGCCGGCACGTCGACCGCGACGAGGTGGGCGCCGCGGACTGCGGGCGGCATGGCCGGCTGCCGGCTGTCGCGGGCCCACAGGTCGCGCCACCGGACCGGGCGGAGCAGGGGGGCGGCCGTGGCCGTCGAATAGACGACGGTCGCCATTTCAGGCGCCTTCGCTGGNGGCAATCAGGGCGCCGATGGCGAGGGCAATCCCGTGCTCGTAGCCGGAAACGGCGACTTTGCTGACGGCGCGGAGGCGACCCGGGGCATTGCCGCCGGTTCCGGACCGCAGCTCGGCGAGGCTTGGCAGCGTGCCGTCCTCGGGGCGGTCATGGTGGNAGGNGATGAGGTGCGCGATGTCGTCACGGGCGGCGAGGACACCGACTCGGTAGGCGGCGGTCACGGTGCGCAGGGCGGGGTTCGCTGCTGCGGCGGCGATGGCGTCGACGCGGGCGAGTTCGGCCTCGAGTCGGGCGCGGGCGGTGTGCATGACGGCTCTGATCCGCCGGTCCATCTCGACGAGGTCGGGGTGGGACTGGTGAATGATCGCTTCGGGGTTGTCGATCGGGTCGCATCGGTGCTTGCGGGGCTGTCCGTCGTTGCGGGTGTGGATGTCGAGGCCGCACCGGCCACAGACCACCTCGGGGCCCCATCCGGGGCGGCGGTTCTTCGCGTTCTCGGCGCGGATCCGGTGGATCTCCCCGGAGGCGAACGATGCGATGTCACGCTCGCGCTGGTCGGGCCGGTTTTCGCACCAGGTGGCGATGAAGTCGGCGCGGTGGGCGAACAGGCCGTCGTCCCAGGTGTCGAGGGCAGCGAGGTCGGGGTGGTGGGCGATTGCACGGTCGGGCAGAATGTTTGCCACGGNCGGGCTCCTGTCATCAGCAGGTGTTCTGATCTGGGCCCTGGCTGGAGTTGCCTCTCCGGCCGGGGCCGTTTCGTTTTCGGGTGTTGCCTACGAGTGGTCGGGGATCCCGCTACCAGCACCGGCGAGGATCGCTGTGATGTCGGCGTGCCTGTATCGGCGGTGCCCGGAGGGCAGCGTGACCGCGGAGATCGTTCCGGCGCGGGCCCAGCGGGCGAGCGTTGTCGCGCTGATGCGCAGTGCGGTCCGCGCTTCCCCGGGCTTCAGCAGGCCGTCGACACGTGGTGGGGCCGCATCGATCTGCACCTTGATCGTTTCCTCCTTTGGCTGATGTGGTCGATATGGCCGATGTGGCGAGGAGAACCGTACGAGAAGACGGTCTAGACCGTCAAGACCATTGCTCGGATCCGTGACCGGCGACGGTCCGACCAACACGACTGTCTAGACCACAGGCGGTAACGTTGCGCTGTGACCCCGGATGAGCGGCGCCGCCGCTACGAGCGGATCGAAGCCGACCTGCGGNAGCGGATCGCCTCCGGCGACCTCGCCGAGGGCGCGAAGCTACCAAGCGAAAAAACGCTCGCGGAGCAGTGGAAGACCACCAGGCCGACAGTCCGGCAGGCACTCGCGGTGCTGCAGGCGGACGGGCTGATCGACCGGCGCCCACCGTTCGGAACGTTCGTCCGGCGTCCCCCCGCCGTGACCATCCAATGGGCCACCGACCGGTACCAGCGCCGTCCGGACGGGCCGACGTCACCGTTCGCGCGGGACGCCGAACAGGTTCAGGCCACGCCAATTTGGCGGTGGGTGACCCGCCGGGAACGCGCCGAACCGGACGTTGCGGCCCGGCTCGGGATCGAACCCGGCGATCACGTCATGCGGACCGAGTACGTGTTTCTCGCCGATGGGGAACCCACTCAGGCATCCGTGAGCTGGGAGCCGTTCAAGCTCGTCGGTGGCACGCCGATCGAGGAACCCGAAGGCGGCGAGGGCCCGGCCGGTGTCGTAGCCCGGTTCGACTCGATCGGCATGCACATCGACGCGGTAACGGAGGTCGTCCGGGCGCGGCCGGCGACGGACAGCGAGCGGCAGGCGCTCAGCCTTGCGTCCGNCTCATGGGTGCAGCTCGTCGAGCGGACCCACCTGGCAGGTGAGCTGCCAGTGGAGACGGNCGACATCGTGCNCCCGGCAGACCAGGCGGCCCGCGGCTACCGCATCCCAGTCCACTAACAGCACCCCAGGCAAGATCGGAGCGTGCCGCTACCCTGACCCCATCACGAAGGGGGATCACATGGGGACACGATGGGCGTTACCGGCGCTGCTCGTCGCGATCGGGCTCGCGGGGTGCGGGGCAAGAACTGACACGCAGGCGGCATCGGCCGCGCGGCCGTCGACAAGCCCAACCACCACGCCGACTATCACAGCTACGTCTGTTCTCGACTTCCATGGCAGCGAGGCGTGTCGTGGCGTCGCGATGGCGGCGCAGATACCCTCACCGTCGGCCGGAGGCGAACCGACTGAGGAGAGTCTCAGGTACCAGCAGATCATCCTGGCGAGCGATTTCCAGTCGCTGCAGTCGAAGACCCCGGGATTTGGCGTGGCGTGGGCAGGGCTGACCGCGCCGACGGGCACCGTGGCGGGGCTGCGGGCTCGGCGGGTGCTGTGCGAGAGCTACGGATGGACGCCGCAGCCGTAGGCGATGGGTCAGACGAGCGCGCGGAACTGGACGCGGCCGGAGCTGTCGCACGATCGGCAGCCTCGGTTCACCACCTTCGGCAGGCCGTTGGTACGGGAGCGGAGTTGCCACACCTGCGCCCGGCCGTCGCATTNGCGGCACAGCATGGTCAGCCGCACGGCAGGTCGTCGAGGGCNCCGCTTTTCATGGCGGCGAGGACCTGGTCCCAGATCTCGCGTGGGAAGCGGTGGCGTTTCCGGTAGTAGTTGACGCTGAGGACGACGTCTCCGCCTATGCGGCCGGCCTGGCCGCTGTGGATGCCCCGGTGGTAGACGGTCCACGGGCCGTCGTCGGAATCGGGGTGGACGACGGTTCCCAGCCGGTTCAGCTCGCCCGCGCGGACGGCATCGAGGAGGGGAAGCCACTCCTCGTTGGTGTAGAACGTGCCGCGGGTCTCGCCGGCGTAGGTGTAGCGGATGTGGACGTGGGGGCCGTCCCGGCCGAACTCGATTGCCGGGGCGCAGACCGGCCGCTGCCACATCAAAGAAAACTCCATCGTCATTCGCCTCCTATACGATGCGGCACCGCCCGCACCGGCTCACGACGCGGGCGGGACGGCCCCGGTGAGGCGGCGGCCATGACGGGCTGATTCAGCGGCGGCGACAAGCTGCTCGAGTTCACCGGCGAGTCCGGCGGGCACGCGGTCGGCGGTCGCGGCGTGGAAGGCCCGGAAGTAGGGCACGAGCGCGAGGAACGCGATTCGGCTTGCCCAGTAGTCGCGCAGGTCGGCGGCTGCGAGCGCCCCGGCCAGCACATACCGCACGCTGACAATCTTGTCTGCGGTGAGGGCAGCGGCGACGCCGGCGGGCAGCCGATCGAGGCGGCGGAGCGCGGCGGCCGGGTCGGTGCGGTACAGGTCCATCGCGGTGTGCTCGTCGTGGATTGCCCACAGTGCGATCAGCGTGTTCGTGCCGCATCGGCCGCCGACTTCGGCATCGACGACGTCGGCACGGGCGTAGTCGGGAACGTCGTGCAGCAGCACCGCGGCAAGCAGATCGGCCGGCACGTCGGGCATGCGCCGGCCCAGGGTGAGCGCCACCCGGACGGCATGCCCCAACGCTGGCGCGCCGTCGATCACATGCCCGNCGCACCAGCGGCGGGCGATGTCGAGTGCCGCGGCGACGATCCGCGGACGGGGCGCGGTGAGAATGGACCGCCGAGTCGGGCGGGCGGATGGTGATGATGGGCGGGTGACTTCCGACATGGATCATCCTTGGGGCGAGGACGAGCTGTGCGCGGTCTGCCCGGGACAGGTCCACGACCCGGGCGGGTTCGACATCGTCGACGGGCCAGNNCCCGGCAGCCGGTACGACACGACAGCCGGCTACCGGCGTGATCTGGACAGTGGGATGCCTGTCTGCATCCATCCACACAAGATCGGTTTCCCGGTCGGCCGGTACGCCTCCGCAGGGCAACGCTGGCCCGCGGAGGCCGAACCGGCAGCGCACCCGGGGCCGATGCCNGACGATCCGGATGCGCTCGCCGGGTGGATGACGGCGCTGGTCCGGCACACCGACGTCGACGCGGTGGCTGAGGTGCTCGCCGACGCCGANCGGTCCGCGGCGCAGCGGTTTCCGTCCGGCCTGGTGGTGGACGCCCTGCGGGTCGCCCNGGCGGAGGTCTAGCGGCCGAAGGTGAAAAAGTGCGCCCGGCCGCCGCGCTGCACACCGATCGACTCGTAATGCTCGAAGAGGATGCCGAGGCGACGCTGGGTCTCCTGTTGGCCGATCCAGTAGCGGCGCGGCAGCTCACCCCAGCCGGCGGCCCGGTACACCTCGTCGGTGTAACCGTTCTCGTCGTAGACGAACCGCTCCGCGTCGGTCGAGTGGATGAATGTCAGCGAAAGATCAGCCTGGATTCGGGTGAGGATCGTGAACTGCGCGGTCAGCGCGTGGACCATCTCGTCGACCGGCGCGGACACGTCCAACTCGGCGGCCCGCTCGTCCCCGGTGAGCTCGAACACNGCGGCCTTCATCGCCATCGTGCGCAGCGCCTCGACGAACAGGTGCGNCCCGTCGGCGTCGAGGTCCCACTCGGCGATCAGCGGGTAGCCGGTGAACGTCGCCCAGCACGTCGGGTACTGCAGGGTGCTCGAGCGCAGCCGGTCGAACCCCGGGTGGGCCTCGATCGCGTCGAGGATCACCGCGGCACGCTCGCCGGCAGTGTGCGGGCTCGGTAGGTCGACGAGTGCCACGGCGGCCTGAGGCGGGGCCGGGGCGGTCGTGGCCGTGTTCTCGTGGTTCATGGCCGGGTCTCCTTTTCGATGGGTGGGTTG